>JBOGOW010000685.1:0-1752 GCA_050748285.1 Pyrinomonadaceae bacterium | reverse complement strand
GGTATAGACCGCGCCGTTCCAATTCAACGCTTCCGTTTTATATTGTCTGCCGAGAATATCTTCATAAACTTTTTGTGTCCGCCGGGCATTCACCGTCGGCTGATCGTCGCGTGGCACTAATTCACCTTGAACCGTCGTCACCTGCCCGCCGGCACAGCCGCAGCCTTGGTAGGTGTAGAGAACATCCGAATCGTTCAAGGTCGGCGAGTCAACTCCGTCCGTGTTGATCCTGCGGACAACTCTTCCCTTCCAGTCGTATTTCTGTGCTGTCCACAGGAAGCCTCTTGTGTAGTCGTCACCGGCAGGGTTCCAGCTTGAATCGATCTCGGTCGGAACGGAGGCACGCTTTGTCCGTCCGAGAATGTCGTATTCGACGAGAGTTCCGGCCCAGGTTGCCGTTGTTTCATCGGTATTGAACTTATGCGGCGTTCGCGTCATCCGCACACGGCCCGCACCGTCGCTCTACGGGCCAGATCTGCTAATTGGCTGCCAAAATAGAAGGAACAAACTCCTTTTCAAAGTCTTGCAACGTGTGAACAGAATCGGACCTGATGATGTAGAGCTTAGACCCATTGCTCAAGAGAAGGTCGAATTCAAGCTCTGTAGAATCTGCTCGAATCTGAATAAGCGCCCGTTCTCCAACGTGCAACCCATGCTTATCGATTATTGGGGACTCCTCATCGACTTTTAGCGAAGATTTGTAAATTTGATCAAAACGTCGTTCTACTTCAGAGATTGTTTCGTACGCTTCGAACTTTGTTGTTATTTTTTCTCCCTTGGGACCCGTGTAGGTGTGGAATGAGAAGGGCCTACCATTTTCATTCTCTCCACGCCCACTAAATTGTTCCACATAACGAGGAATTGGACTAACGACCGGTAAAGGGCTTTCGCTTGGCGAATTCATAACGTATTTTGTCGAGGACTCGGAACAACTGAGTGGTAACAGAGCTAAAGATGTTAACAAAATAATTGACCGCACTATTTGAACCCTCCCTTGTCACGTACACAGTTCTCCAACTTCCACCCGGCTTCGTCATATTGGGGAAAGCCTCCCACTGCATTACGGGTTATGTACTGAAGGGAATGACCCAATTCGTGAATCTGGGTCTTCACAATATCAAGCCAGTTTGTGATGTTTGATAGCGTGTAATTGATGTGAGGCGATCCCGAGTTAGTAAAGCCGGTTATCCTCTGATTCTTACCTGCTTGTATCTTTACGTCTTCTGGTGCCGTCACTATCGAGTAGCTCGTCACGTCATTCATAACACCAAAACCCATATAGCCATTTAGCCGTCGATTTGGGTCAGTGAAGTTAAAATTAACGTTTCCTGCCTTGCCACGTTCCGAAGGCGTAAAGGATGTAACCTTTACCTGAAATAGGTCTCGAGTACATTCTTCAAGGGCCTTAGTAAGATTCTTGAGTGTTTTTGGGCCTTTTTGAGTCGCCTTATCTCTTTGGGCATGTTCCGCGGGTTTAGTTTGCTGCTGCGGCTGCGGGATCAGCGACCAATTGAACGTGAATGAAGACGTACTGACATTCCAGTTTCTTATTACTGTGAAGTGCTCTGCTCCCATGGCAGCGTCAACTGCACCTGACCAGCTTGTCCCGTTGTAGATATCGTCGATACCCCAACGGTCCCTCACGGAATAGTGTGAGAACGTAGTGTTCGTTGCCGTGTACATTCCCAGTCCCCGATCTTCAAATCTGAAGCCGGGGTCTTGTTGGTATTGTTCAAGTTCCTCGGGAAGATA
>JBOGOW010000684.1:0-1761 GCA_050748285.1 Pyrinomonadaceae bacterium | reverse complement strand
CCGTTGGCCAAGCTCGACTCTGTCGAGCTAATTGTGGACGGGACATCTACATCTCCAGTCGTCTTCGGAAAATACATTAAAGCCCAAAGGATGATCGAGATCGCGAGGATCACGGTTCCAGCCCGCTTTACGAATTGCCACGAGCGTTCGAACATATTCATCGAAACGGTTCGCAAATTCGGCATTCTGTATGGCGGCAATTCCATAATGAACGGCGGCGGCGGCGCGTTCAAAACCGTTCGCTTCAAAATAAAAGCAACGATCACCGCCACGAAAATGCCGAGCGCGTACATCGCCAGCATCAACACCGCACCAAGCGATATGAATCCAAAAACCGTCTGCCCGGCAAAGAACGTCGCGATCATCAGCGTATAAACCGGCAGACGCGCCGAACAGCTCATAAACGGCGCGATCATTATCGTCGCAAACCGGTCGCGTTGATTCTCGATGGTTCGCGTCGCCATAATGCCTGGAATTGCACATGCAAAGCTGCTGATCAGCGGCAGAAACGCCTTGCCATGCAGCCCAACGCGCGACATAAGCTTGTCCATCAAAAACGCCGCACGCGCCATGTAGCCGGAATCTTCGAGAAGCGAAATGAAAAGAAACAGCAAAAGTATTTGCGGCAGAAAAACAAGCACCGCGCCGACGCCTGCGATGATGCCGTCAACAAGCAGATCGGTCAGAATGCCCTCATTCATATTCGCGCGGACAAGGTCGCCCAACGCTCCGAATCCGTTTCCGAGCAGATCCATCGGCGTCGCAGCCCACGTAAAGATCGTTTGAAAAATGACGAGCAGCAACGCGATCAGTATCAGCAATCCAAAAAATCGATGCGTCAGAACCCGGTCGATCTTTTCGGAAATCCGATGTGCCTCGCGGTCATTGTGCTTTACGGATTCCTGAAGCGCGTCCGAGATAAAATTGTATCGCGCGAATATTTCCGCATTCCCGTTCGCAGACATATCGCCGTTCGTGAACGATATCTTTGTCGTCGCTTTCTGAAATGAACGCCCCGCCGCCTGCTTGAGCTGGTCAAAGCCGCGTCCGGTTTTTGTGTTAACCGCAACAACCTCGGCACCGAGCTTTGCGGAAAGACGGGAGAGATCGATCTCGTGCTTCTGCTTTTCAAAAACGTCCATCATCGTCAGTGCAACGATGACGGGAATTTCAAATTCGAGCAATTGTGTTACAAGGTAAAGATTTCGTTCGAGATTCGTCGCATCGACGACCGCGATTATCGCGTCCGGTCGTTCGATTCCTTCGGCTCTTCCATTGAGCACATCGCCCGCGATCCTTTCATCGATCGATGTCGTGTCCAGCGAATAAAGACCCGGAAGATCGATCAACTTTATATGCCGGCCATCCAACGTCCACGTTCCGGTCTTTCGTTCGACCGTTACGCCCGGATAATTTGCAACTTTCTGTTTTAGCCCGGTTAGGGCATTGAAAAGGGTGGTTTTGCCGGCGTTTGGGTTGCCGGCAAGGGCGATTGTTAGTGCGGCGGAATTCATTAGAAGCAGACCAATTATTGGCCGTCGATCTCCACCGAAGCGGCCTCTTTCTGTCGGATCGCGAGGTTGTAACCGAGTAGGCGAATCTCCATCGGGTCGCCAAAAGGCGCCGTCTTTACGACCCGGACACTTACGCCCGGAACAACGCCCATCTCCATCAGCCGTTTCGATATATCGCCGCTGTCCTGAACATTTTTTACGCTGGCCGTTGCCCCGATCGGCAATTCTTTTAGAGTCATATTAAACC
>JBOGOW010000683.1:0-1764 GCA_050748285.1 Pyrinomonadaceae bacterium | reverse complement strand
TCCAACTTGAAACCTCTCTTGCCGCATCAAGGCTAACCGTCTGTTTAACGAAGAATGGAAATTCCGAATCGTTATACTCCGTCTCGCTAAATGCACCATTCGGGCTGTCAACCCGCTCGACACGCATATTTGCCGCATCATACGCAACACTCGTAACCTGCCCGTTCTTAACCTTATGGGTAGAGCCTGCTTATAATAATATCAAGAAAATTGTTAATTCTTCTTTTTCCAAGATTGACTTCCTTCTTCAAAACTTGGCGGGATTAAAAAGATGCTTTCATCGAAATCCACGTTAAACTGGTATGCTAATGAAACATTCCCTTCACCAATAATAATTTCCTTTGTTGGCATCTGAATACCTTCGATATCGACATAATCGGTAATACTAACGGCGTTAATCTCCGTGGTTTTCAAAATCTTATTGAAATTATGAAAATTTACTCGTATCGGTAAATGATTTTGTTGATCCAGGAAAAAATCTACCCTTTTTCCGTTTAGACTGGTTTGAATGATATCAACCTTTTGACTATTGATTTTTCCCGTAGTTAATACTTCGGGAATAGGTTTCCACCATTTCGATTCGAGTAAGTAAATTACTAGCCCAGTCCAAAGAACTTTTCCATCCGAATTTTTTGATCTATCAACATCTATCTGCTCGATCGGTTTTAACACTGCTGTGCTCGATGACTTCCCTCGAGGGTCAAATATATATTTCATTCCTGTTTCCCAATTATACATTCTCATCGTTAAGCCAAATACACTCGGACGGTAATCTTCAATGCTCCAAGTTTTATTCGGAAAAACATAGAGTTTTAGATCTCGGTTAATATATTTATTAGAACCTAATTGGAATTCGGATATTGACGAAATCAACAAGTTCTCAACCTTATACATTTTCTTTCGTCCACCTTTTGCATCGACAGCAAGTTCCCAGACTCTTTCGGCTTCCAATTTCCTCGAATCACTCGTTACATTATCTGTTGAGTTTTGACCGGGAATACTCCAGTGGCAAAAAAAGACTATTAGCAACAAAAAGCTGCTATCAGGAATTCTTATTGATTTATTCATAATCCAAACACCATCCATTTCAATCTATCAAATAAAAACTATCGCCCACTTAGATGTTTAAACACAGACACAACATCCTGCGCTGGATTTGAACAATCTAAATCCGAATATCCAGTTGCAAATTTATTTCCTTGATTATCTATTTTATTATTTGGACCAATAACCACCTGCAAGCTTCTTGCAATACCGTTACTGTTAGTGTCAGGTCCTAAATTGCCGGCTCCTGTCGTGTCCGAACGATTGTCACTGGTATTGAAAATCGTCCCGCCGACCTGCCTTCTATGGTCAGTATTGAAAATCGTATTTGTTTTGAAACCTGCGTTTTTAAGCGCGGCTTTTAGGCCATTCGAATCATAGATGTCGAACAAGATGCCTTCCGTCGCACTGCCATTTTTGTCAAAGGCATCTCTTATGTTCCCGATCAATCCTGATGTAGCGACTTTTCCTAATTGCTCCGCAACGGCCCTGCGCTCTTCAGGCGTCTTTTCCTGCTTGCATTTAGGTTTATCGGGCATTGCCCGCTGCGCAGCTGGGGCGTTACCGCCACCTTCACCTCCGCCGCCACCTCCGGTCGGGTCGCCGTTGCCTGGAAGGGGCATTGGTCCGGCCCAGATCAAGTTGCAGGTCTCAATAACATCGTAATTACCATTCCAAATAAAAAAGGTATCAGTTTCCCAAGAACCATAAAGAATGACC
>JBOGOW010000682.1:0-1771 GCA_050748285.1 Pyrinomonadaceae bacterium | reverse complement strand
ATAATGTTTTCTACCCGCGTAATCCGGGATAATCTTTCATCTATTTCAAAACCGATCCGTGTTCCAATTTATCGCACCATAACTTTAGCACTCTGCCCTTTTTTTTGAGGTATGGGGCTAAGCTCGTGGTGTTGGTGATTAGTGCTGTTTCTAAGCACGGCTTACCTCCATTGTGCTCTGTGGATTTCCTCCGTGCACTTTGTTAAAAAAAGTTTTTAAACACGGAGGCCTCAAAGCAAAACCCACAGAGTTCACGGGGAAAGATCGCTCAAACGCCACACCACACGATTTGTCCACCATCCTTTTTTGCTGATCTCGACATTTTGCTTGACAAAACAGTCTTATCTATGCAACACTATCCCGTCCTTCGCATTCCGCGAAATGATCTTTGAAAACTGAGCGTTGGCAAAAGTATAACCTACGGCGGCAAAATCGCTCTACGTAACGTTGTTAATTTACAAATGGGACGATTTTTTCTTGTAACCGGCTTTGCTTGCAGCAATTAGGCCGTCCCACTTTGGACAACAAGTGGGACGGACGAGGCCGCAAGTGCTTTATTTTCAATGTTTCATCCGTCCCAGTTTTGGACAAAATGGAACGGAAGCGGGACGCCTCAATCAGCCGGAACGATCCGTCCGCGACATTCGCCGAAGCCTATCCGTCGAAATCCTTCGCGTTCGCAGTAGCCTTTCATTATGATCTCGTCGCCGTCTTCGAGAAAGCGGCGGGTTTCGCCTGATGGCAATTCGATCGGTTCGGTGCCGCGCCATGAGAGTTCGAGCATCGAACCGCGCTCCGATTTTTCTCTGCCGGAGATCGTGCCGGTCGCGATCAGATCGCCGGTTTGCAGGTTGCAGCCGTTTGAGGCGTGATGCGTCAGCATCTGACCGATCGTCCAATAGAGGTCCTTCATATTCGAACGCGAGAGCATGTGCGGCTCGATCTTTTCGTTCCGCATCTTCTGCGTTTCGATATAGACCTCAAGATTGACGTCGATGCCGCCGAATTTTTGATTCTGCTCGGCGGCGAGATAATCAAGCGGCTGCGGGTCGTCAGGGTCGCGCTCGAATGCCTTTGTTCTGAATGGCGCGAGTGCTTCCATTGTAACGACAAAAGGCGAAATCGTCGTCGCAAAATTCTTGGCAAGAAACGGCCCGAGCGGTTGGTATTCCCAAGCCTGTATGTCGCGTGCCGACCAGTCGTTGACAAGGCACAAGCCGAAGATATGCTTTTCGGCATCGGCGATCGGTATCGAACTTCCCAATTCATTGCCCTGCCCGACAAAAAAGCCGACCTCCATCTCGTAATCGAGATTCTTGCACGGCATAAACACCGGCGGCTTTTCGGCGTCGCTCCGGTTCTGCCCATGTGGGCGCTTGATATCCGTACCGCTTATCACAATGCTCGAAGCCCGCCCGTGATAACCGATCGGCACATATTTATAATTCGGCAGCAGCGGATTGTCCGGCCGAAACATCGACCCAACGTTGGTAGCGTGAAAGATCGAACAGTAGAAGTCGGTGTAGTCACCGATCTGAAGTGGCGTTTCTCGGATGCGAATCTGAGCACGTGGATGCAGGCTTGGCTCGACAAGCCTTCGTTCATCCGCCGTTGCTTCCTCCGAAAGGAGGTAAGCTATCCTCCAGCGAAGCTGCGATCGAGCCGATTGTGGGATACCGGCTAGCGAGTAAATTGCTGATTCATTAAACCAATCTTCCGCCTCAGCGATTTCGTGGAACAATCCGTCGTCGGCACAAGCATCAAGGTTTAA
>JBOGOW010000681.1:0-1780 GCA_050748285.1 Pyrinomonadaceae bacterium | reverse complement strand
ATCGATGGCGATCTTTTCAACATCTGATAAGTCAACCGATTTTCCGCCGCATAAGATCGATCCACCTTCTTCTTTCGCGAGTTCGATGTATGACATTATTTTGTCGAAGTGCTGCTTCGAAACAATAGCCCCGATGTCCGTATCCGTTTCTAGCGGATCGCCGACTTTTAGTGCTGAAACGCGGGCGACAAAATCGGTTTTGAATTTTTCGTACAGCGGTCGCTCTACAAAAATGCGTGAACCCGCGAGACAAATTTCGCCTTGATTTGAGAACGACGAGCGGACCGTTGTTGCCAACATTTCTTCATAATTGCAGTCGGCAAAAATGATGTTCGGATTTTTGCCGCCGAGTTCGAGCGACAGCTTTTTGAACATCGGCGCGGCGACGCGGGCGATTTCCTCACCGGTTTTTGTGCCGCCGGTGAATGAGATCGCTTTGACATCTTTGTGGGCGACAATTGCCGAGCCAACCTTTGGCCCGAGACCGTGGACGATATTGAGCACACCGGCGGGCAAGCCCGCCTCTAAACAAAGTATAGAGAGAAGATATGCGGTCATTGGCGTTACTTCGCTAGGCTTAGCAACGACCGTGCAGCCAGCCGAAATCGCCGGTGCGACCTTCCATGTGAATAAATACAAAGGCAAATTCCACGGCGATATGCACCCGACGACGCCGAGCGGCTGCCGCAGCGTGTAGTTGATCGCATTCTGTCCAACGCTGTCGTGCGATTCGTTCGCCGTGTGCATCGCCGCCGTTGCATAAAATTTGAAATTCGCGATCGCACGCGGAATATCAACCGAACGTGCCAACGAAACAGGCTTGCCCTGATCTACCGACTCGGCCAAGGCGAGCAATTCGAGATCGCGCTCGATCAAAGAAACCAATCGCATCAAAATATCAAATCGTTCCTCCGGCGGTGTTTGCGACCAAGCTGGAAAGGCAGCCGTCGCCGACTCGACGGCCAAATGCACATCGCGATCATCCGAATCCGGTATCAACGAATATACTTCGCCCGTTGCCGGGTTGAAATTATCCAGATACTCACCCGATGCCGGTTCGACTATGTCTCCACCAATGTAGTTTTCAATCTTTTTCATTGCAATTCGCTATCGAGATGTTATCGTGCATGCACCACGAAATTCAATATGAATGAGCGCAAAAAAGCCGTGTACGAAGCACGGCTTTACAAAAAGAACATTTTCGACTTAAACCGTAAAGTTGAAAAACCCCTTGCCAAAATCGTTAACGAGTCGGTATTCAACAATATTGAAATTCCACTTGAACTGAACTGTGCCCGTCGCTCCGTTCAAGAATAGATCGATGTTATATTTGTGCGGCAGCGTTAATCCGTTCGTTTCTTTGTAATCATCGAAATCCTCAGTAAGAACGGTACCGTTTGAAGCATTTGCCGATGTAGCGGGTGTGTTTGGCCCATTTACTTCAAATGCTATGTCCGGCTCGGAAAGCTGCATCACGGTGCGAACGTGGTGAAAATTCTCAGCGTCAAAATACAGTTTGATCGAAGAGCCATCACGCAACCCGGATTTTGGACGATAACGAACGACCCAAGTTTCACGGTTGTTTAATTTCTTTTTCCCATCGGTTTCAAATTTTCCTTCGGCTTTTGATGAATCAAACAGCCGCCACGTTGAAAATACGCATCCGCCAAACAACCTGTCATTTAGGGTCCGGTCGTTTACTAGCAGGTATGCTCCCAGCGGCGACCTATAACCCTCTTTCAGAAATGGAATCGTTACTTTGTTCGAAAAGATGCCTATC
>JBOGOW010000680.1:0-1783 GCA_050748285.1 Pyrinomonadaceae bacterium | reverse complement strand
CCCTTGCTTACGCGCGGGCTTCTGCAACGGAGACCCGCGCATTGGCAAGGGCGATACCGACTCTCAATCTTCACAGTACTCCTCAAATAGAATATCCCCTTGAGAATAAAGAACATATTCAACAGCCGGCTGAACATGTCGGGGCTTCCATAAATAGCGAGTGCTCGCACCTCTAGCCCATATTTTTTGCGGAGCTGGAAATTCACATTCATCTCGAAGTTTCCTTGTCGCATAGGCCTTAAAATCATTGACGATCTTTTCGGGTTTAACGGCTTTAGAGACGACCGCATGTGCATGGTTCGTCCTGACACTAATTGCCCGAAGCTCGTACCTTCGAAATTTGCATACTTCTGCAATCGCATCACCAACGATCATTCGCTGGTTTTCATTCAGAAGTATCGCATTATGCGACGACATCTCGACCATTCTTTCGAGCAAGGGGACGTTTGGATCGACTTTGATCGTTGCGATCGGTTCATTTCGACGGCGCTGAAAAGATCCCCGTTGGTCACCATGAAGCCACGTTCCGTATGTGCGAAAAGTTAAAAGATACGCGACCGGGAACTCGTTTTCTTCGTAAATTTCGAATCCGTATTCGTCTAACATTGGTTTCTAAGGATCGTCCCAGCAAATTTTGTTTGCACTAAGTTGCTCATATCGCCCTTGCTTACGCGCGGGCTTTTGCAACGCGTTTTTGCAGAAGCCCGACCGTTAGGGAGGGCGATATCAGGCGCCGCATTATCAGGTTCTAGCTCTCCATCATCCACTTACTTTGTTTGCACTAAGTTGCTCATATCGCCCTTGCTTACGCGCGGGCTTCTGCAAATCGCTGCGCTCACGCGCGGGCTTTCGAATCTACGCGCGGGCTTTCGCACTTTTCTTATACATCAAAAACTCTTTTATAAATTCATCTATCTCACCGTCAAGCACGGCATCGACGTCGGTCAGCTCGAATTTCGTACGCGTGTCTTTCACCAGACGATACGGATGGAGCACGTAATTTCGTATCTGCGAACCGAAACTAATATCCATTTTGCCGGCTTCGAGTTCGGATGCATCGGCGCGGCGTTTTTCGAGCTCGAGTTCGTATAGCTTCGAACGCAGCACCTGCATCGCGACGGCGCGATTCTGTATCTGCGAACGCTGATTCTGACATGTTACAACAATGTTCGTCGGGATGTGAGTTATTCGCACGGCGCTGTCGGTTACGTTTACGTGCTGACCGCCCGCACCGGACGAGCGATAGGTATCGATGCGCAGGTCTTTATCAAGGATCTCGACCTCGATATTTTCGTCGATCTCGGGCGAGACAAAAACCGACGCGAACGACGTTTCGCGGCTGCCGCCGGAATTGAAAGGCGAGATGCGCACGAGCCGGTGAACGCCGGCCTCGGTAGCCATCAAGCCGTATGCGTAATCGCCTTCGATGCGAAAGGTTGCCGATTTTATCCCGGCTTCGCTGCCCGACTGCTCATCCAAAACCTCGACCTTAAATCCTTTTCGCTCGGCCCAACGCAGATACATCCGCAGCAGCATTTGCGCAAAATCCTGCGCGTCGGTGCCGCCCGCACCTGCTTGCAAAGAGCAGATAGCATTGTTTACGTCGGTGTCGCCGGATAGCAGGCTTTGAATCTCGGCGGCGGTTACGTCTTTTTCAAGTTTTGCTATCAATGCCGCAAGTTCTTTTGCCGAAGCCGCATCTTCCGCTGCAAATTCAAAGAGCACTTCGGCGTCAGAGACGCCGGTCTCGAAATCTTTCTGCTGCTGCAAAGCCTTCTCGATC
>JBOGOW010000679.1:0-1787 GCA_050748285.1 Pyrinomonadaceae bacterium | reverse complement strand
TTGTTAAAGGAATAAAGCCACCGACGGCACATTAGACGTCCATATAACTTAAGAATAGTTCCGGAATTAACGTTCATTATGTTAAGCCATCAAAACAAATTAGCAACCTTTCTTTGTATAAATTTAAGTTCATCAGCGCTGAGAATTCGGAGTAATACAATCCAGATAAAAATCGAAGATGATAAACCGAATACTATTAATGAAGGAAGTATGGATATTTTAAAAAGCAAAAGCATAATGACTGGCAATAAATAAATACATATCGCGGAAGCTGGCCATATAACGTCAGTACTTAAGAATCGCAATCCCCGGGTGTTGTTGTACTTAGCAAGTATAAAAAAAATTATACCGTCGACAATCATCCTCAAACTCCACGCAATGGCTGCCCCATAAATTCCGTAAAGCGAGGTTAGAAAATAGATGCACAAAACATATGGACCAAGTTCAAGCCAGTATAGCTTGGCTATCGATTCGGTTCGGCCAAGGGCAACAAGAACAGAATATGGAACATAAGCCGGGATGTTAAAAAGAAGTCCAATTAGAAGTATATAAAAAGGAATTGTACTCTCGCGACCGAAATCCTCGCCTGCCCAATGCGTAAAGAAAGGCTTTGCAATCAGCGCAAGAAAAGAGCATAACGGCACAAACGCAAGTAAGCTAAATGTCACACATCGAGAAAAAAGCTGTTGGAATTGTTTAAAACTCGTAGGATTTAGCAGTTGAGAAAATGCTGGGACCAGTGACTGTATCATTGCGGTAGAAAACATTGACGCGATCATCGCGAGTGTAAAAGCAACCGAATAATGTGCAAGCATTTCTACCGTGGTTACCTTTGCTAAGACTAACTTTTCCAAATTTACTAATAGAACCGCCGCGATTCCTGCGAATGACAATGCGCCGCCGAATTTTAGCATTGGGCGGATAAGGGTTTTGTCGAAGGTGAATTGGAAGAGTTGGTTTAGGAGTTTGCCGGAGACGCAGATATGGGCGACGAGAGTCAGAAGGGCGACGAGAAGGAGAATTGCGACCGCACCCGAAATTCCGCCGCCGAGATAGATAACTATCGGCGTTGCCATAAGCCCAAGCATGCGGAACCCGGAATTGACTAGCGTATTCAGATCCATCCGCAGCCGCGTCAATTGCGGCGTGTTAAAAATGCTGTTCAGGAAATTTATTACAAATGTAATAGACGCGAGCTTTAGTGCCAAGTTGGCTTCGCTTTGTAAATTTTGCGGAACGTTAAATGCGGCGATCGCGGCGTTCGAGAAAATAAATATGGCGGCGGCGATGGGAATCGAAACTATTAGAGCGATGAGCGCGGCCGTGCGGACGGTGCGTGCTTCTTTTTCGCTGTCGCCTGCGGCGTACGCTTCGGACGCGAATCTGGTCGAAGCGATCCCCATCCCAAAATCTGCAAACGCAAAATAAGTGGGAATCAGGCCGATAAGTATCAAGACGCCGTAGCCTTCGACGCCAAGCAGACGTATCGTAAATGGCGTTGTAAAAAGCGAAATGCCTAACGGGGCGACTTGGCCGGCGAGGGTCCATAGGCTGCCTTTGACGACCTTTGTCGTCATTCCGGCGGTCGATGGCGGTAAATTGGCCGGCGGCGTTAGCGGATCGGTTATCGGTTCGGCGATGGAATTGGGTGTCACGTGGAAAGTTTAGTTGGTCGCGTTTGGTCGGTCAATAAGAATTATTGTTTAGCGGCAGTCGGCGGGTAAGGATTTTTTTTTACGAATTCATTTCCTAACTTCGCGCGGCGTCGGCTTTAGCCTGTTCAGATT
>JBOGOW010000678.1:0-1793 GCA_050748285.1 Pyrinomonadaceae bacterium | reverse complement strand
GTGTAGCCGCGGCGGAGCATTTCGTAGGTAACGAGAGCGAGGTCTTCCATTCCGTTCATTCCAGTCGGCAGCATAGGAACGCCGTCAAAATCCGAACCGAGCCCGACGATGTCTATGCCGGCGATCTTTTTCATGTGGTCGATATGATCGACGATGCGTTTGTAATCCGCTACATAAACCGGATTCTCTGCAAGCAGCTTTCGCTCGGCTTCAAGATAACCGGCGCGGTCGTTTTTATATTGTTCACGAAGAGCGTCAATCTGCGGCTTTAATCGAGCAGAACGTTCGTTTCCTTCCTTTTGCGTTCGTGCGTCGAGAAATGCGGGATAAAAATTTATCATTATCACGCCGCCGTTTTTCGCAACGCGTTTCAGGACTTCATCCGGCACGTTACGAGTGTGGTCATGTACGCCGCGGGCCGAGGAGTGCGAAGCCATTATCGGCGCGGTCGAAATATCAAGAACGTCGTTCATCACCTTTACCGAGACATGCGAAATGTCGATCATCATTCCAAGGCGGTTCATTTCGCGAACAACCTCTTTGCCAAAGTCAGAAAGGCCGTTGTTTTTTGGCTCGTCCGCGTGTGCATCGGCCCAATCGTGCGTTACGTTATGCGTCAGCGTCATATAACGAACCCCGAGGCGGTAAAAATTGCGCAGAGCGTAAAGCGAATTCTCGATCGCGTATCCGCCCTCGATCCCCATCAATCCACAAACTTTTCCGGCCTTCTTTGCATTTCGAATATCTGCAGCAGTCGTGCAAAACGACAATTGCTGTGGGTGTCGCTCAACCTCGCGATAGGTCGCATCTATCAAGTCCATCGCACGCCGCATCGCACCGCCGGTTTTCAATGTGCTGCCCGAAACATATATCGAAAAAAATTCGCCCGTAATGCCGCTCGCTTTGAACCGAGCCAAATCCGTGTGAAACGGATCGCCGTCCCGGTGATATTTACCGACAGAATTAGTCGCAAGATCGAAGTCTTCATCAACCATCGGTGAAGGGATGTCATTGTGCCCATCTACGATTATCGCGGATCGATGAATCTTCAAAGCCTTTGCCCAGATCGCGGGATCGGCGTCTTTCGGCATCGTCTGCGAAAAAAGCAAGACCGGCGCGAGCAGAATTATCGAAACAAAAGAAAGCGTTACGAAAAGGGTTTTGTTGTTCATATTTTTCGATAGATATATTGTTTGATCGATTTTAACCTGAATTTACTAAAATGAAAACGGCGGGGAACAGTCCCCGCCGATCTGTTTCCAAATTACAATGATGTCAGAGCGGACGGTTTTGTCCATCGTGCGTTTGTCTGTAAATATGCCGACGGGCTTCATTCAGCTCGCGTTCCAACCGCGCACGCTCGCGCGGGCTCAGGCCATCGCCGGATGCGCGAAGCCGCTGCTCCAGCCGCTCGATTTGCCTCTGTTCATTGACAAGCCTGGCGGCCTCGCGGCGATTTAGCTCGCCCGAATGAATTCCGCGTCTAATCGCCTGCCGCTCGCGATGTTCGCGGTTGTTTATTCCTCCGCGATTCACTTGCGCCGACACGTTCATCGAACTAAAAAAAATTACCATCATTAATCCAAAGAATAGTCCCAGAATCGTTTTCATATTTGGTTCTCCCTGTGTGTTTATTTATTTCTTTTTTTTGACTCCGGAGTCATTATTAAGAGGGGGACGAGGCTGTTTTAGTTGAAAAAATTGTGTTTTGCCTTTAATTAAAAGGAAAATGTTTCAAAAAAAGTACAAATATGATATTTTTGAAAGTGGCGTATTGAACGTATCTATATTCC
>JBOGOW010000677.1:0-1806 GCA_050748285.1 Pyrinomonadaceae bacterium | reverse complement strand
ATGTATTATCTCCTGTATAGAACCTTTCTTCTTAACGGAGAAGTTTCGAAGATAAAAAATCTGGTCGGTTCGGTCGAATTTAAACCAAAGAAACCGTTAGCCGATATAGAACAGATTCGACCCGACGACATAAAAGCGGAGGCACTATTCCAAAAAATCGAATCGCATAATCTGGATGCGATGTTTGCAATGTGCATCGACGTTTATTTACCCGAGCGACTGATCGAACTGCCGCGATTGGGAACCTTCCTGTGGCACGAAGGAATTACACCGGAATATCGAGGCGTTTATTCGCCGTTTTGGGCGTTGTCGAATGCAGACTATGAGAATCTAGGCTATACGCTGCTTCGGATGAATCACAAACTCGACGCCGGCGATATTTACCTTCAGGGCAAGGCGGAAAATATCGATGCGTTTGAGGATTGGCACAGCTATATAGGGCATAAGGCAGTGTTGGACAGTCTCCCAAGTGCACAAGGGCTTTTGGAGGCCATGGCTACCGATAGTCACACGCCGCTAAACCGGTCAAATGCAGAAGACGCGTACTATTCTTACCCTACGGCCTCAAAGCTACTGAAACTTGCTATCAAGCGTCGATATGCAAAATCGTTCGGAAAAGCAAAGGTTGGGTAAATTCAAAATTGTGTTAGGAAAACTGGAAAGAACTAGCATAGCAATGATGCACGGTGAGACTCGCGTACGGACCGAACCTGTTGATGTTAAAACGTCCGAACAATCCATTGTCGTTATTTCTCCTCGAGGCGAAGCGATTCGGAATATGGCTTACGGCGGAACGCTTGACGGGCTAAATGATGAATTTGAGGTTCATTTATTAACGGTCGATCCCGGACAGGAATTCACCGAATTATTGGAAAGTAAATGCAGCGAGATCCATCCACTCAACGAGTATCGCGATAGATGGATTGTGCGGATCCAACGTGAGATTCTTGAGACGGCACATAACCGTTGGCTATGGTCGCGGGCGGCGAAGGAGCGGTCGAGGCTGCGTGATCGAGAAGCGCAAACTGTTCGGCAAAAAATATTTAGACGAATCAAAAAGGCTGTTAGCTATCCATTTGCAAACAGAATGGGGCTGAATCTTTTGTCAAAAATGGAAAGGGCAAGCAGCCGTTTCTTTAGCACAACGAGTGAGTATTCAGAGTTATTTAAAATTATAAAACCGAAACTGGTCTTTAACGCATCGCATGTTCACAGTCGTAATGCGATGCAGGCAGTTGAGGCCGCACAGTGGTTGGGCATCCCAACGGCAACTTTCATTTTTAGTTGGGACAATCTGACTTCGCAAGGCCGTATTACACTGCCTTACGACTATTTCATCGTATGGAACGAATCTCTGAAGCGGCAGCTGCTTGAAATGTACGAATGGATAAAGCCGGAAAATGTATTTATTACGGGAACTCCGCAATTCGACTCTCATTTTCAGTCAAACTTTTACTTAAGCCGCGAAGAATATTGCGAACAGGTCGGGGCTGATTCAAAAAGGCCAATCGTGCTTTATACCACCGGAATGGCGAACCATATGCCTGGCGAACCGGAGATCGTTGAAGGCATCGCAGATATTCTTGCAGATTTACCGGAGGAAAAACGTCCGCAACTCCTTGTTCGTGTTTATGCAAAGGATCTTACAGGACGTTTTGAAAAACTGCGGTTGGATCGCCCGGACATTTTGTTTGCCGATCCTATCTGGGAACCTGAATGGCTTACTCCAAAACCAGAAGATTCAGTTGCCCTGGTTAACGCTCTCCGCCATAGTGCTCTCGGAATCAATGTTGCTTCGACGATCTC
>JBOGOW010000676.1:0-1806 GCA_050748285.1 Pyrinomonadaceae bacterium | reverse complement strand
GTTTTAGCGTCAACGGAAATCCGACTCCTGGCTCCTGACTTGTAAGCGCAATGCCGATCACGGTTCCTGACTTCACGTTAAATCTATCGCCGCTCACGACGATTACCGGGCGTTTTCCTGCTTGCTCATGGCCTTTGGTTGGATCGAGGTCAGCCCAAACGACGTCGCCTCTCAATATGGCGGCCATTGGTCGACCTCCGAAGCCAAACCTTCATTGGCCAGTGCTTTTTCAACAGCGATATCGTTCTTGGTTAACTTATCCAGTTCGCGATCCAATCTGCTTCTATCAATACGGATGAGTTTTTCGACGACCGCCTGTTGGATCGCCCCAGAGCGGCTTGGGAAAACCCTTAATCTTACCAAACGATCCAGCTTTTTCAAAATATCTGAATCAATTGAGACTGTGACCTTATCAACACTCATTTCAAAGTAATACCACAGGTCATACTCACAGTCAACAAATATTTATTAGGGCCTGGCGTGGCGCGGTTCGTAAACGCCGACTTTGCCGCCGCCGGGCAGCGTAATGCGCGTCAGCAAGCCCCAGCCGACGTTTTTTGTCGGCTCGCATTCGATGCCTTTTCCGGTCATTTCGGCGACGAATGCTTCGGCATCATCGCACATGAAATATAGCTCGTGCTTATCGTTTGCTTCAGCGGGATGAACCGCGACCTCGGACGGCGGCAATGCGAAGATCAGCCATCCGTCGCCGGCATCGACGCTCGAAAGTCCAAGCACGTCACGCAAAAACGCGCGGTCGGCCTCAGCGTCGGTGCTGTAAATAACAATATGTGCTCCATTTATCATATTTCACCTCATCCCCCAAAAAGATTTAATAAATATCAACCGTGCCCCGGTGAGAGGAGTGATCGAATTTTTTGCTTGTCATCATCATCCAATTGAATGCCGCCAGTTTCGACCGTTGCGGAAAGTTCGACAAGCGTCGAAACCGCCGTCTTCGAGTTTCGGACATCCGGCAAAATATCGAGAACCATAGAAACGATGGAATGCGATCTTTCTGAATTTCCCAAAGACAAAAATCGACCTGCGATCGCGGCCAATAATTCAGTGCGCAGGCCTGTCTGCGCGACATCTTTAGAACCGTCGATCGCCTCGTCCAATAATGCCGACGCCCGCGCTGCATCCGATTCTGAAACGACATCGCTCATCCCGATCAATGCGATCATTTTTTGTGCGTTATCGTGGAGCAAACCGAGTGCCTCGCGTGCGAATTCGTCTTTGTTTTGCGCGGTCGCGATGCGTGCGATCTGCGTGAGCGCGTTTGTGCGGTGCTCGTCGATCAAGATACTGTCGGCAATCTCGATGCCGCGATTGAAATTTTCTGCACCGGCAAACTGTGAGGCAATCTGTGCGAATAAAGCGAATTTCGCCTTGCTGTCGCGCGTCTCGCTTTCCTTTTGCGAACGCAAAATCTCGTACGCTTCTTCCAAGGTTTCAACGGCCTCGATCTTTTCCTCTTTCTGCAAATGGTCGCGCGCAAATGCAAGCACGACGCTCGCGATCTGCGTTTTATCGGCAACGGAGTCGAGCGTCCGATCCGCCAGTTCTTCGCTGCCCGCGTGAAGAAAGCCGATCGCCGTCTGTGCTAGAAACGCGTCTCTATGAATATTCGTAAGCTGCTCAGCCTCGGCACGCGCCTGCTCGAACGCTTCAACCGCGTTCGACTTTTTGCCAATCTCTACAAATAGATTGCCGATGTCGCAAAACGCTCGGATGCGTTCTTCGTCGTGCTCGATCTCGGCAGCTTTCTCAAGCGAACTATTTAATGCGCCAACCGCGCGGTCG
>JBOGOW010000675.1:0-1807 GCA_050748285.1 Pyrinomonadaceae bacterium | reverse complement strand
CACCGAGACTTGGGAGCACCACGCCGCGAAGATCGGTAATGCGATCTTCGTTCTTCAAAAAGAAATACGCCAAAAATAGCGGCAATGCGATCTTCGCAAGTTCCGAAGGCTGCATCGAAAACCCGCCGAAGCGTATCCAACGCTGTGCGCCGTTTATCTCCGGAAAAAAGAAAACCGCGAGAAGCCCGGCAGCCGTCAATGCAACTAGGCCGTAAACAAAATACGACTTCTGAAAACGTCGATAATCTATCTGGCTGACGACCAGCATAAGCACGATGCCGCCGAGCGTGAATCCAAGCTGCTTGTAAAAATAGGTATATTGCGACGCACCACCGGTTTCGCGATGGGCGATCATCGCCGACGCGCTGTAAACCATCATCGTGCCGAAAAGGGCAAGCCCGGCCGCGATGGCAAACATAAACCAATCTGTGCGCATTTCTCTTTCCATCTATTTCCCGTTCGCCGCCGCTTCGCCCGCAAAAGACGTTTGCAATTTTCTGACCTCGTTCTTAAAAACTTCACCGCGTTCTTCAAAGCTCGTGAACATATCGAAACTTGCACACGCCGGAGCGAGCAAAACCGCATCGTTGCTTTCCGCGAATTCAAATCCGGCAGCGACCGCTGCGGCAAGCGATTCCGTTCGAACGACCTCAACATGCTTCTTCAGCTGCGACTCGATATTGTCGCCGTCTTCGCCGATCACTATCAGCTTCCGAACCTTTCTTTCAATCAACTCAGCAAGCGGCGTGTACGGCGCATTCTTACCGCGTCCGCCGAGGATCAATATCACTTTACCGTCGTCGTCGCTCAATGCTTCGAGTGCCTTTAATGTCGCGTCAACCGACGTCGCTTTCGAATCGTTATAAAACGTGACGCCGCGAATCTCTGCAACCTTTTCCATCCGATGTTCGACTCCGTTGAAATTTGCGATTGTTTCCGCCATCGATTCCGGCGAAACACCGCATGCCAAACCCGCCGAGAGCGACGCGAGAACATTTTCAACATTGTGCAGACCGCGAATCGCAATCCGACCACGTGTAGTCAAAACCTTCTCTTTTCCGCCTGCTCTGCCGACGATTTCGTTTCCTCGCAAAAACAGCCCCTCGTCGAGTTCGCTCTTTACGCTGAACAATACAACATTCGCTTTTAGTCCTGCGGCCCAACTCGAAGTCGTCTCGTTATCCGCATTAATGACCGCGACGTCGTCCGCCGTCTGATTCATAAAAATGCGATGCTTCGCGGCGGCGTAATCTGTGAACGATTCGTAGCGGTCGAGATGATTCGGCGTTACGTTCAGGCAAATCGCGACGTTCGCACGGAAATCTTTAATCGTCTCAAGCTGAAAACTCGAAAGCTCGGCGACCGTCCATCCTTGGTCAGTCGAAGATTCTGCAAGGCTCAACAATGGCGTCCCAATATTGCCGCCGACCTGCGTTTCGACGCCGCCGTTTTTGAGCAATTCGCCAATCAAAGTCGTAGTCGTCGTCTTGCCGTTCGAACCTGTAATGCCAACGATTCGGCCTTTCATAAATCGGTAAGCGAGTTCTACCTCGCTTATAACTTCGCCTTCTTTTCGGTCAACATATCGGGCAGGTATCGTGTTCGTCGGCACGCCAGGCGAGATCACGACCAGATCGATCTGGTCAAACAGATCAGTCGCCAATCCTTCCGACATTAACTCGACGTTGTGGCTGTCTTTCAAAGACCTGGCGGCATCCGTCCATTCGGCGATATTTTTCTTGTCGTGTAAGGCAACCGTTGCGCCGCGTTCCGCCAGAAATTTTGCAGACGCAACTCCCGACCCTCC
>JBOGOW010000674.1:0-1810 GCA_050748285.1 Pyrinomonadaceae bacterium | reverse complement strand
GTTTTCAGGATCAATTGCGGGATATTTATAAAGCTGAGGTTTGATCTTCTGAAATAAATCAAATAATTTCCGCCTATCCACAAGGCCATTTTTAATCATCGCTTCCACATCCGATTTATCTTGCTTATGACCTCGCTCGATCTTCGAAAGGGCTTGACTGTAAGTGTCGTAATGATAAAAGCTGACTTTACCTTCTCGCCCGATGTATCTGCAACGGGTCTGCCAACCGGAAAGCGGCGGGATAAAATCCGACGGCGCCGCCAGTTCGACATTTATTTGAAGCTTTTCTTTTAGTTTCGGCAAAGCGCGAAAGAGTTCATCCAGCTCGGGTTCAAACCGCAGATCAATATCTATTGTCGAATCGCGCCAACCAAGCAATACGGCCGTTGTGCCTCCTGTGAAATAAACGCGAGATTCCGAACGTGCCGCCCGCCCAAAAGCACGCATAAACTCTTCTATCTTTTCTTTTGTCGCTATTTCACGCATTCAGACGCACGTTCGAAACTTACTAATTTGCGGATCAATGCGTTATATTTCGAATGAGCCGCATCGGAGTTTTCGGCGCTAAGAAGTTGATATAATCGATGTTCGGGAGCTTCAATAGGTGAATGAGGAATATCGAAACCCAATCGGGTAAGCCGCGGAGCCCCGATCAATACAAGAAGAGCCGGAATTGTCTCGACTCCGTTCGAAAGATCTTTAACTCCTTGATTAATGATGTCTTCGCCAGGTTTCATTGAATGCTATTGTATCTGATTTTGTTTATCGTGGACTAGGGACGATTCACAATGCGTTAAGATTGGCCTTGAAAGCAAGAATAAGAAATCATCTTGGCTAATGTCGATTACGATCAAGGTTTTTAAACTTAATGGATCGAGAAAAGCGAGCATTTGTCGGGCACAAAAAAAGCACACCGGCGAAAGTGTGCCTATTCGAACATTTGCAAAATGTTTACGCGGTTTCGGCGGCCTGTTCCGAGTAAACGCTGATGAATTTGCCTTTGCGGCCTTTGTCTTCGAATTTGACGAAGCCTTCGATCAATGCAAAAAGCGTATCGTCTTTGCCGCGGCCGACGTTTTTACCGGGCTTCCATTTCGTTCCGCGTTGACGTGCCAAAATATTGCCGCCGAGCACTTTTTCACCGCCGAATTTCTTTAGCCCAAGCCGCTGCGCGTTTGAATCGCGTCCGTTTCGTGATGATCCTACACCCTTTTTATGTGCCATATTCCAATTACCGATTTGCAATTTGCGATTTGCGATTTGAAGAAACATCCGTCAATCGAAAATCGCAAATTGAAAATCACAAATCTCCTTAAATCTTTTCGATCTTGATTTCCGTAAAGCCTTGCCTGTGGCCTTGCTTGCGTTTGTATTGCTTTCGGCGTTTCTTTTTAAAAACGATTATCTTATCGCCGCGGCCGTGACCGATTATGGAAGCGGAAACCGTTGCCGCTCCAACCTTCGCATCTTTTCCGCTGCCAACCAATAAAGCGTCGATATCAACCTTCTTCCCGGTATCGGCGGCTATGGTCGGAACGCGAAGCGTTTGTCCGATTTCCACCGGAAATTGCTTGCCGCCGGTTTTGATTATTGCGTAACTCATTTGTTCGATCTCCTTCGGGAAAGGCCGCAAACGGCGACATAAGCCGAAAACATGAAATTATACGGATTATCGAAGTATTCGTCAATTCAAAGTCTTGTCCAATGCAGAATGATACTGAAAGGATGGGGTGATTCCAATATAAAATGATACTGAAAAAGGGATGAAAGTGTTCATGATGGGGAGATGAGAACCGTCATGAAAGAAAAA
>JBOGOW010000673.1:0-1812 GCA_050748285.1 Pyrinomonadaceae bacterium | reverse complement strand
TGTCTCGACAGTGTAGAGACAATTTCAATATCTGAAAAAGTCTCAGCAAATCGCATAAAATGAAACAGATTTTGACGACTAAAACCTTTTCCGTATTCTGCGGTCAATTGTTGCGACAGCGTAGAGACAATTTCATTTCCATACTCCGCCCGTTTATTTTTCAGCACTTCATCGTTGATGCGTTTGCCGATGTGCCAATTCATCAAAACGAGTGCCGAATTCACCGTGCTGGCAACACGGGAGCGTGTTTGCTCGATTAAACTGCGAATTTCATCAAACAGCATTGCCTCGGTCTTGTCCGAAAGCGTTTGTTTATTTTTAGTTGAGAGTTTCTTTCCCATAAATTCTTTTTCACTCAACTTCACTCCGGCAGATTCATCCGTTTCCGCAAATTCTCCATGCGTGGATCATCGAGCAGTCCGGCGAAAGGATATTCCGCTCGCAGATCAACTAACAGGGAACTATGGTCCGCAAAAGCCTTGTCCAGCCACACGAAAACTTGTTCTTTGTCTTCAAGTCCGGCGTGGAGCGCCGCTACGTCCACGGCATCAGCTTGTCGACCAGAGTATCTTTGCTCAAGTTCCTTTAGAATCGCCTTGGCCTCGTCTCGACGTCCTGTTGCAGCATAGACAAAGCCCAAACAAATAAGAGAACGACTCGACCGCTTGGTGATTTCGGCCACCTTTTCAGCCGAAGTCAGAGCCTCGGCCGTTTGTCCTTTCTTGAGCTGCGCATAGGCAAGATCTATCCAGCCAAATGAGAAATTTGGGTCAAGCTCAACAGTTTTTGTCGCCTGATCGAGGGCCAGATCCACCTTGCCTTGCGACAAATACATTTGACTGAGGTTGTCGCTGATTACGGCCGAAGACGGCTCGATCTCGACCGCACGTTTTATCCTTGCCAATCCTTCGGCATCGCGTTTTGGAACACGAACCTCGAACCGCGCATATCGAAGAAGTGCGGATGAATAATTTGGGTTTAATTCCAACGCACGCAGATATTCCCGCTCGGCTTCGGCCCATTTCCACGATCCTTCATTCACAAATGCCAACGAGGAATGAGCCTCGGCAAGCTGATCGTCGAGTTCCTCGGCCCTAACAGCATAGGGCGTCGCTTTGTTTATGAATTCGGCTGACCGTGAGCCTTGATAGTACTGCAACACCGAATATGCATCGGCAAGCCCCGAATAGGCTAGAGCGAACCGATCATCCTTTTCGATCGCAGATTTGAAATTTATGACCGCCTTTTCGAGATCGTCAGAAGTTCGTTTGTTCCAATGGTAGCGGCCTTTCAGATAAAGCTGGTACGCTTCCGGATCAGTCGTATAACTTTTGCTTAACTTTGCGACCTCCGCAACGGAGAGCTTTGCTTTTAAGTTGTTCAGTACGTCATTGGCAATCTCGCTTTGCAAAGCAAGGAGGTCGGATTGTTTGCGTTGATATTGTTCAGTCCAAATCACGCTGTCTTTCTGCACGTCAACCAATTCCAAACTGAGTGTCAACTCGTCGCCGCGTTGGACAACTCGCCCGTTCAAGATCGCCTGCACATTCAACTCTTTGGCAATCGTCTGTAAATCCGAATCTTTCCCTTTGTAGCGGAACACAGATGAGCGTGGCTTAACATTAAGATTCGGAATCTGCGACAGACTCTTGATCAGCGTCTCCGTCATTCCATCGCTCAAATATTCAACATCCTCATTCCCGTTTGTATTTACAAACGGCATCACCGCGATTGATTCGATCTGTTTGGTCGGCGAAAGATATTTGTAGCCGAAGAATCCGCCGACGAGAAGCAACACGGCCAGTCCTGCAC
>JBOGOW010000672.1:0-1812 GCA_050748285.1 Pyrinomonadaceae bacterium | reverse complement strand
ACCTCAATCCGTCTCCCGTGAATACGCAAAATTGCCACGGTTCAGTCTGTTTGTGATTTGGGGCCCGATTGGCATTTTCCAGGATTTGCCAGATTATTTCATCTGGTATCTTCTTTCCTGGATCATATTGATTTGGGTAGATACTGCGGCGGCGTTTTATTACCGCGTTGACAACTTCGGCCTCTTTCGAAATGGGTTTTGGCCCGCGTACAAAATCAATGAGGTCACCGCCTGAAGCGCGAATCAGATCAATTGCCCATTTTGTGATAATAACCGAACTGATAATTCCGCTTAAGCTATCAAGGAAATATAGATTGAAAAGTGCTCCACCTGTCAGCGCAATTATCGCAGTAACGCTTGTAAGACCGTCGGCAAGTACGTGCCAATAAGCCGAACGGATGTTGTGATCGTGCTCGTGGCCGCTATGTAGAAAATATGCAGAAACGGCATTTACACCAAGGCCAATGACCGCAACAATGATGGCTTCGCCAAATTTTATCTGAATCGGATTAAGGAGGCGTAGTACCGATTCGTAACCCATCAGAACTGCTACTACTTGTAAGACAACCGCACTTGTGAATCCGGCAAGAGCGAGAAGCCGTGGTTGGGTGAACGAGAATTTTTCAGATTCGGCGTAACGGCGCGTCACGATATATGCTATCCAAGTGAGCCCTATCGCAAAAACATGGGACGCCATATGCCAGCCATCTGCGAGAAGGGCCATTGAATTAGTCCAATAGCCGAAACTAATTTCGAAGACCATCATCAACGCCGTTAGATACACAACACGGCGCGTCATCTTTTCACTCGCGTGAACGTGCTCAGTTTCAACGGCAGGGATCGGATTTTGTGGCTTTACTTCATCCATGATTTGACCTCTCGATGAGGTAGTACAGTTTTTGCTTCTTGAAGGCGAATACCATCTTCCTACAAATGCGTCTCGTGACAGGCAAAATTAGCCCTCTCTGTCTGGGCGGTGACATGGGCAATCTTGAATTCGCTTATGCAAGAATTGTGGACACGTTTAAGAATATCGTCGTGTTCCGCTCCTCCGGCGAGCACCGCATGCACACTCAGAGCGTTAACGCCTGAGGTGAGTGACCAGACGTGTAGATCGTGAATCTCGGCAACTCCTTCAATCTTGGACAAAGTTTCACGCAATGCTGCCATATTAACGTCGGACGGCGTACCCTCAAGTAATACGGCAACCGCGTCTTTCAACAACGCCCAAGTTCGCGGCAGGATGAATAGGCCAATGCCAGCCGAAATGAGCGGATCTGCGTAGTACCAACCGGTCGTAAGCATTATTACGCCGGCAATAATTACACCAACCGAGGTCAGCATGTCGGAGAGTACTTCGAAGTACGCCCCTTTCATGTTCAGGCTTCCTTTAGAGCCTGAACGCAAGATGAAAACACCGACGATGTTGATAACAAGTCCGACCGACGCGACCGCAAGCATCCATCCGCTTTGCACTTCGGGCGGATTGCGAAACCTTTCGTATGCTTCGTATAGGATGTAGAGCGATGTGAATATCAGCACAACTGCATTCGTTAGGGCCGCAAGTATCTCGACACGGTAATAACCGTAGGTCCTTTCTGGAGATGCAGGCCTTTCAGCAAACCATATAGCCAGTAACGCGAGTCCAACACCCGCTACATCGGTCAGCATGTGCCCGGCGTCCGCTAATAATGCCAAACTACCTGTCCATAATCCCCCAATGACCTCGACTATCAAATAAAAGAACGTCAGGCAGAAGACGATCATCAAAGGCTTCTTATTTCTGCCTGCCGCCGAGATTTCGTGTGTGTG
>JBOGOW010000671.1:0-1819 GCA_050748285.1 Pyrinomonadaceae bacterium | reverse complement strand
AAATGGTATCCGATGCTTCACGTCCCGGCGAAAGATAATTGGTTCTGGGCATTCTACGCACGGATTGCAAATTACAATGCGGCCGATTACTGGGCCAAGATTAGTGTTCCGGTGCTGGTAATTTATGGAGAACGCGACCAGTTTGTGCCTATTGCGAAGAGCATTTCAAACATAGATCGTGCATTGAACCAGGTTGGAAACAAAGACTATACAATTCTGATTTTGCCGCGGGCATCACATGCTCTTAACGTTTCACCGGAAGCTGGTCAGCCATTCGAGTGGTCACGTCTGTCGTCCGGTTTCCCAGATCTATTGGCCGCATGGATCCGGGCCCGACGCCGCGACGAATGATTCTAAACATAAAAAGGGGGTTTTTATATGGCAGAAACTGGGCACGCAAAGAGCGTTGAAAACTGGCAGAAGATGATCGCGGCTTGTACGGGATTTAGGTTGGGTTATGCGCCGACGAATCCTGATTTGGCACTTGCGTCGATGAACACTCTGCTGACCGGCGCTGAAACCGCGATTGACGGCGTGCAGACCAGTCTTGTGCCGTGGAAGAACGTGGGTTGCGGATCGCGAGAACATCTACGAGGGAGTTCGTCCGCGAACGACGCAGATACTCGCGGCATTTAATGCGTCTGGCGCTGATGCGAACAAGGTGACCTCAAAAGCATCGCCGTCTCGCGGCTGATGCTTGGCAACTTCGACCACATCAAAGCCTACCGAGGTCATGCTCGGCAAAGCCACCGCCCAGACCTCCCTCCACTTCGGTTGTGCTTATTTGCAACTCTTGATCGGCTGTGTTCTCAATAGTAAGCCACGTTCACAGATTTAGGGAACTTCTTACAAGTGGGAGCGTGTTTCCAGTGGAGTTACGGCCGCGAGTCCCGTTGGAGACGTTCATATGAAATGGTTTCAAAATGCTTTGTTTGTCAGTTGCCTTACTGTTTTCCTTATAGCGACTTCTTTCTCCGTTTATGCTCAAACGAAAAAACCTCAGCCTGACACCAACATTGACGCTGTTATTCGTGCGGAAGTGATTGAAAGCGTTATCAAACAACTTAACGAGCAATATATTTTTCCTGAAACAGCCAAAGAGATTGAGAAAGCCGTGCGTGAGCGATTGCAAAGAAAAGATTATGACCGTATTACGAGCGCGGCTGAATTAGCCAAAACATTAACGACGCTTCTGTTCGAAGTCAGCCGTGACCAACATTTGAGCGTGAATTACAGCTTTGAACCGCTACCCGTACGTGCCAAGAAAACAGAACCTACATCCGCCGAACGCGAAGGCTTACGCAATTACGGCGAAGCTATCAATTTCGGATTCGAGAAAGTTGAGCGTTTGCCTGCTAATATCGGTTATTTGCGTTTGAATCTATTTTTTCCGTCTGAATACGGGGCTGAAACGGCTGTTGCGGCTATGAACTTTCTCGCCAATACCGAAGTCCTTATAATTGATTTGCGCGGCAATGATGGCGGAAATCCTGATATGGTTGTGTTGCTCGCCAGTTATCTATTCGGCAGCGAGCCTATGCGTCTTAGCGACCTCTATCGCAGAGTAGAGAATGCGACGCAGCAATTCTGGACGCTGCCATTTGTTCCGGGCAAAAGATATGTCGGCAAAGATGTGTATATCCTTACGAGTAAGAGAACTTTCTCCGCTGCCGAAGCATTCACATACGACCTCAAGAACTTAAAGCGAGCCGTCGTAATTGGCGAAACCACAGGCGGCGGAGCCAATCCGAGAGATGTCGTAAGAATAAATGAACATTTTTGGATTGGCTTGCCAACAGCACGCGCCGTCAATCCCGTG
>JBOGOW010000670.1:0-1821 GCA_050748285.1 Pyrinomonadaceae bacterium | reverse complement strand
CTACTGCTTCCGGCTCCGATAAGTCCTTGCTATTTTGGGCGTTTCGTGCAATCCTATCAATGTTAATCCTACTCTCGCGTTCTAAATTTGGAACGCGCTTCGTCTTTAACGGTTTTTGGATAAGTCAGAGAGCAGGCCTTTGTTAGATCACAAGAAGTAGCTCTCAGTTTTTTTGAGTATCCGAAACCCGGCACATTTCCTTTCGCGGAATATCAGGCCACGTTTCAAAAACTACTTTCAGCGAAACCGGTAGAACCGGTACAGGAAATTATTAGAATGACAATGAAACTTTACGTAGGAAACCTTTCCTTCAACACGACCAATCAGGACCTCAACGACCTCTTCGGAGCTGTCGGCACGGTTGAATCTTCCAACATCATCGAGGACCGCGAAACCGGCCGCTCGCGCGGTTTCGGCTTTGTCGAAATGTCTTCGAAAGAAGAAGGCGACAACGCTATTGCAGAATTGAACGGCAAGGAAGTCGATGGCCGTGAATTAAAAGTAAACGAAGCAAAGCCGCAGGCTGACCGCGCAGGCGGCGGCCGCGGTGGACGCGGTGGTGGATACGGCGGCGGTGGCGGCGGCGGTGGACGCGGCGGATACGGCGGCGGACGCAGCTGGTAAGAAATCGAAGGTATTTTTCACCATAGGGAAACTGCCCTGGCGAATTGCCCGGGCAGTTTCTGTTTAAGCCAAGACAGAGGTTGAATTTATGTCAAACACCACAGTATCTTTCTCGCGGCGACACGTTTTGGGTGACCTTTATCATCGCTGCGATTCGTTAACGGATCAGATTCCCGTATATCTCGCCGACGATGACAAAACACTTGTCGGATTCGCGGATGAACCGCTGGGTCATTACGCCGATGCGATGTCCTTTCATCTCGCTGACGACAATTGCAAAAAACTTTCGGCGGGACATTTTACGTATTCGCTCGAATACGACCACACCGATCCAAAAGCAAAAGGTTCGCGCGGCCGCGTAACTTTAAATTCGATAATTCTTACCGGACGGAAAGGCTACGACAAACCGGTGTCTAAAGCCGCCGCACAGACGCCGGATCAAGCTTCGTAATTTTGATTATTTTATTCGGGATGAAGCGTCGATGATCTGTTCACAGAATTCGATTGACGCCGCCGTGATGCTGTAAATTTTTTCGTCTTTGGCTATTTCCGCCGCATCGAATTCTTTTTTTAGAAGGGAAAGCCAGCGGTTAGCAGAACCGGCGAGCGAGCGAACAGCTTTGTTAAAGATACTCTCTCCCTTTCGCTGTTCCTTCATTTTTTCGGGCAGGCGCCCGACCAAAGTATCGATATCGTCGATCGCTTTTTCAATCAATTGTCGAATATCTGTGAGGATCTCAAGACGCGTTCCTTTTGGTTCCTCGCCCCATTCATCGCTCGATTTCCCTGACGGCTTTTTTCCGCCGGTTTGAATGCCTATCACGGCAAAACGGCGATCGACCATGCGCGCAAGTACTGCGATCCGCAGATCGACATCCTGATTATTGCGAACGATCTCGATCTCGGCTTCGGTCAGATAATCGCGTTTTTGAGCGTGGGAATATCCGGCAAATAACGCAAAGCAAAACAATAGGATCAGAAGATTGGGTCTTTTCATCAAAACTCAGGTATTCGGTCAGTTTGGTTTCTTTTGTGTATTTTCGTGTTGTTTTGTGGACAGTCTTTTGACCAAGAATAAGAGAATCCACGAAGCAACTGTGTTAAAAGTCAAGTTCAAGACAGTAGTGGTTTGACTTGCCATGCTCGGTTATTTTTGAGGATGGCGTTTAGGGTAATAAGTAATTTTCTAGCACAGGC
>JBOGOW010000669.1:0-1839 GCA_050748285.1 Pyrinomonadaceae bacterium | reverse complement strand
TAGCTGATGATCCAAAATTTATTCGGCAAAGTCTGCAATTAAACCACACGCAGTCAGGAAGGCGGGCTTGCCCCCGCCTCTTTCTATTAAGAAATGAGCAGTAAGCGAACCCAACTTGGCGTCGAGGTGTTGTTAAAGAAAAAGATCGGCTCGCTAAACGGCCAACGCATCGGATTGGTGTGCAATCAGGCGTCGGTTTTGCCGGAAACTTTTCAACACGCCGCCGATGTGTTTTACGAACACACCGAGATAAATTTGACGACGCTTTTCGGCCCGCAGCACGGCATACGCGGCGATGTTCAATACAACATGATCGAGACGCCGCACGTCCGCGATTCTCGAACCGGCATTATGGTCTATTCGCTTTACAGCGAGGTTCGCGAACCGACCAAGGAAATGCTTGCCGATGTCGATACGATCGTCGTTGACCTTCAGGATGTCGGGTGCCGCATCTACACGTTCAACTACACGATGGCAAACTGCATGATCGCCGCCAAAAAATACGGCAAGCGAGTCGTCGTGTGTGACCGCCCGAATCCGATAAATGGTTTATCAGTCGAGGGCAACATCACCGAGAGCGAATTTACGTCTTTCGTCGGCGAATATGAGCTGCCGACGCGTCATGGAATGACGACCGGAGAGCTTGCTCTGATGTTCAACGATCATTTCGGCATCGGCTGCGACCTTGAGGTCGTCGAAATGGAAGGCTGGAGCCGCGAAATGTGGCACGAGGAAACGGGCTTGCCATGGGTTTTGCCGTCGCCAAATATCCCGACCATCGACACCTGCGTCGTCTTTCCCGCAACCGTTCACCTCGAGGGCACCGAACTGAGCGAAGGACGCGGCACGACCAAACCATTCGAACTAAATGGCGCGCCTTTCATCGACCCTTATGCGTGGGCCGCCGCACTGAGTGCATTTGATTTTCCGGGTGTTTCATTTCGACACGCATATTTTCAACCGTGGTTCTCAGAATTTGCCGGCGAAACCTGCGGCGGCGTCCAGATCCACGTCACGGATCGCAACGCTTTTACTCCCGTTATTGTCGGCATCGCCATGGTTAAAACTGCCTATGATATGTACACCGACAAATTCCAATGGCGTCAAAACGAGTACGAATACGAGTTCGGCAAAAACCCGTTCGACGTCGTCTGCGGCACCGACAAGATTCGCAAACAGATCGAATCAGGCATTTCGTTGAAAGAGATCGAGGCGGATTGGGCGGTCGGGCTGAAACAATTTTCCGAAGCACGAACACCCTATCTGCTTTATTAGCTTGAAAAACATTGCCTTTGGACAATCTTTGTAATAGTATTACCTGTAGGAGTATTACTATGCGTGTAACAACAAAAGGCCAAGTGACGATCCCGATCGAGGTGCGCCAAAAGCTCGGCATCTTTCCTGGGACGGAAGTTGAGTTTTCTGTTCGTGGCGATGCTGTTCGAATCGTTAAAGCAAAGCGAAAAAGCGGCCAGCTTAGTCGCGGAGAAGGGATCGTCGAGAGGATTCGCGGAAAAGGTTCTGTAAATCTTGATCTGACGACCGACCAACTGATGGCACTTACACGAGGTTGGGGCCAAGATGATTTTGATCGATAGCAATATCCTCTTTGATCTGCTCAGCGAGGACCCAAATTGGTATAGGTGGTCGGCCAGTGCCGTAGCAGTAGCGGCATCGGAATCGGAACTCGCTATCAATCCGGTCATTTACGCCGAGACCTCAGTTCGCTTTAAGACTCCCAAAGAGTTCGACGAGTTTTTTCCGCCCAACGAATTTCGTCGTGAGCCGTTGCCGTACGCCGCCGCGTTTCTCGCTGCCAAGGCCCATTTGGCTTACAGA
>JBOGOW010000668.1:0-1839 GCA_050748285.1 Pyrinomonadaceae bacterium | reverse complement strand
ATCTTGACTATCTTTGACGTTAGTCTCATCCGCGCTTTTTTCATTTTTTGCACTCATAACTTTTATTTCCCCTACATTCACAATCTTAACAAAACAGGCAAGCCTCCGATTTTCATCTGTCTCGCTGTTTTCAAAATATCCGATCTCGTCAACGCTTCTTTTCGAAAGCTGCTCCGCGCCTTTCAGAATGACAACCTCGCACGAATGTTCATCAGGATGCAAACACTCGCCAAGATCGACGCCGAACCGTTTCGCAGCATCCGCAAGGATCGTGCCGACAGGAACGATTCCCTCGCGTTCATCGTCGAATATAATATCCGCAATTTCCATATTAACCCCGATCACTAATAACTAACTACGGTTTTGACCCTAACTTTCGGCTGCGCGCCCGAAGGCTGGCTCGTCGCTCCGACTTTCTCTTTCTGACACTCGGAACACACGCCCCAAAGCCTCAAACTATGATGCGTCGGAATAAAGTCGGATTTGGCCGCCATTTGATCCTGAAGATTTTCGATCTCCTGTGAAAAAAACTCGATAACCTTTCCGCACACCGTACATATCATGTGGTCGTGATGCTGATGATTAAAATGGTGCTCGTAGTAGGTTTTGTTGTCGCCAAATCGAACCTCGCGCGCCAGCCCGGCCTCGGTCAAAAGTTTGAGCGTGCGATAAACCGTCGTATGCCCAATGGTAGAATCCTCGCGGCTTACCAGGAAATAGAGATCCTCGCTTGTAAGATGCTCTTCGGTCTTTAGAAAGATCTCAAGTATCAGGTCGCGCTGTCCGGTGCGGCGAAGACCCGCACGTTGTATATGTTCGAGAAAAATCGCCTTTTCTTCGGCAAACGGAACTGTTTTCTGTTTCACCATCGTCTATATAAAATTGATTTTATCATCTGAGCGATTCGTTAGCTAACAAAATCGCGTTTCTTAATTCATTCAGCAGTTTTCGATCGTGTCTTCCACGGCTGACGATCTGAAGTGTTCGCTCGCCAAGCAAAAGATATATCCGAAGGATTTCGTCCGAAACTTCCTGAAGTGCAACCGCATGCTTTTGAAACGTTGACAAATCAAGACGCGCGAGCGTACCTGTAATGGCTTCCTCCGGCGAATGGCTTTTAAGATTTTCGATCGTGCTGGCGATCAATGGATATAGTATTTCCGAGCCTTTTTGCCTATCGAGACCGCATCCTTCCAAAGCCTCAAGCGAACAATCGAACAAGGCGGTAACGTGGCCCGCCGCCATAACAGCCGCCGCATGATATAAAGGCTTTTTATCTTTTGGGATAACGAATGGTTTGCCGCCGAGATTCTTAGCCAATTTACGTGCAGCCGACGCGGCCCGCCGCGAACCTTCGACACAAAAAAACGAGCCGCGAAATTGTTTGGAACCTGAAATCGGATCGCTTATCGACGTCAATGGATGCAAAGAGCCGGTTTCGCATCCGATATTTTTTAAAGAGTAGAGTTCGTCGGAGGAAAGTGCACCGCTTGTGTGCAAAACCGTTTGACCTTTTCGTAAATATTTCGAAAGACTTTCGCAAACGGAGGGGATTTGCGAGTCGCCGGATGCAATAATGATCACTTCGGAATCAATGCCCGAAAGCGAATTCCAATCATCGACGCGAATATCAAGGTTCAGCCACGACCGAATGCGCTTAGCCTTGCTTCGATCTCGAACTATTAAACCCCTGATGACTATCCCCGCCTCGCTCAGACCGATTGCCAAAGCACCGCCAACTTTTCCGACGCCAACGATCGTAACATTCATTTCACTAGAATATTACATCAGGGCTCGGAAGCATCACAGCGGCTGGTTCGACAGTTTCAGCCGTCGATA
>JBOGOW010000667.1:0-1848 GCA_050748285.1 Pyrinomonadaceae bacterium | reverse complement strand
ATTGTCAACTGTCGCCATGATTGAACCCTGCTTTTCGATCGGTTCTCATGCATACGCGAAAAAAAGAGTCCGACGTGGCTTTGGAAGGCGAAGATAGAAACACCGAGAAAGTACTTGGCGCTTATCTATAAGACCCTTTTCAACGGCTTGGACTTCGCCGACTTTAACAACCTTGAATCGGCAGAGTGAAAACTCCGCTTTCGGAGTAGAAATTAATCATAGGAGAAAACATATTTATGTCATCACCAGTTTATGGCTGCCTACTGGCAGATTGTTCTTATACGGAGGACGGCGGTTCAATTTCCTGCAGTCCGGGCGGCGATGACTGCAGCTCGGCGGTCCTGCAAACAGCTTACAAGTCGGCATTTCACGATGACGATCTTCGAAATGCGACCGAAGTAATAAACGAAAAATTATATAAGCTGGCGAAAAAACCTCCCGCTCCGGGGCTGAAACTTTCGTTTCTTTGGTCACCGCGCGGAGTGTTTCTGGCGTGGGTAAAACATGAAGATAAGCCCCCCACAAAAGGTGTTAGGCGCGAACACGGCCTCGATGCAAACGATGCCGCGTTGGGTCTTTACCCGCACCCATATCATCCGGGCTTTTAATGGATTATCAAATTCGGTGCATAACGATTTTTTTAACCATTCTTATGCACCGAATTGGTATATTCGAACCCCTCTCGGAACATTTCCATTTAGATGAAATCTTGCCCAAATTGCGGTCGAACTTATACGGACGACACGCTCAATTTTTGCCTCGAAGACGGCGAATGGCTGTTGGAATCTGTAAACAATGACGAACCGGCAACCGCGATCTTGTCAGAATCCCGACCCGTCGGGACGGTAGCGGGCGGTCAGTTCGGCGAAGACAAGACACGTCCGCAGATACTCACAACTGACCAAACAGCGATCCGGCGAACCGGAGCGGAGGCGGAGCCTCAAGGAAATTTGGGTGACTCGTCGGAAAGGCAAAGCCTTTCCGCACATCGGGCGGCGAAGCCGTTGGGAAAAGTTGGCAGTTGGCAGCGGCAGTTGGCGGTAGCCGGGCTTGCGATAATTATTCTCGTTGGCGGATTTTTCGGCTACCGATATTTCAAATCTCCGAACACCGAACAGATCAATTCTATTGCTGTTCTTCCGTTTGACAACAATAGTGGAAACGCTGATTCCGATTACCTTTCAGACGGTCTGACCGAAACGCTCATCTATCGACTTTCGCAAATTCCAGACCTCAAAGTCAGCGCCCGAAGTTTGGTTTTTAGATACAAAGGCCAGCAGACCGACGTGGAAAAGATCGCGGCTGAGTTAGGCGTTGATGCCGTAATGTCAGGGCGCATCGTTCAGCGTGGCGACAATTTAACGATCAGCGTCGATCTGACCGACGTAAAGAACAAGAAATCGCTTTGGGGCGAACAATACGAACGCAAGTTGTCCGATCTGCTCGCGACACAACGTGAAATTGCGACGGAGATAGTCAACAACCTTAAGGTAAAACTGTCGGGCGAAAGCGAGAAAGCCCTGGCCAAAAGCTATACCGACGATAACGAAGCATACCAACTCTATCTAAAAGGTCGATTTTACTGGAACAAGAGAAATGTAGATAACATCAGAAAATCGATTGACGAATTCAAGGCTGCGGCTGACAAAGACCCGAAGTTTGCTCTGGCATACGTTGGATTGGCTGATGCTCAAATAGTTTCGGTGTACTACACTCGCGGGGCCGAAGGTAAACTGATACCGCAAGCAAGGGCGAATGCGAGGCGGGCGCTCGAAATTGACGATTCGCTGGCGGAGGCACATGCTACGTTAGGGATAGTCAATGAGTTTTCGTGGGAGCATGTAGAGG
>JBOGOW010000666.1:0-1858 GCA_050748285.1 Pyrinomonadaceae bacterium | reverse complement strand
CCCTTTTGGTTGACCAAACTTTTGGTTCTATTTAAGAGCCTTGTCAAAGGCCTTAACATACTCCTCATGTTTTCCGTTGTTGAATGTCTTGTAAACGACCTTGTTTTCCTTAAGTACGGCAACGGCTGACGTCTTTCCCTTGAAATCGTCAAAGAATTCGGTCATTCCGATCTCTTTTGCGTGTGCCTTGGATTCTGCGGTCGCCTTATCATCGGTTACGTCAAAAACGACAAAATTAAATTTGTCGCCATACTCCTTTTTCAGATCGGCAACGACCGGCTCGACCTTTTTGCAATATGGACACCAATCGGCGCGGATGATTGCAACCGTCGGCTTTGACTCGTCAAATTTTGCCATCGCCATCATGCCGTCGTCCTTCATCATTTTGTCATCTTTCATCATGGCATCATCTTTTTTCATGCCGTCGTCTTTCATCATTGCGCCGTCTTTTTTCATGGCGTCATCTTTTTTCATTTCACCTTTCTTCATCTCGCCCTCTTTCTTGGTCGATTCCTGAGCGAACGACGACGAAGCAGTAAAGAGCGCGACCTAACGTGATAGATGTTAAGACAGGAATTAGAAAAGCTCGTGCTTCTGAAATCACCGAGTTTTTATTCAACTCTCCAAGAGCTAAGAAAGATGAGATTGCGGGGATTCAGAATCTGATCGAAAGAACTTTTTCATCTGGAACGAACCTTTACACATTGTCCATCAGCGAATTGGCTCGAGTCGGATTGGTGCTTACCGGCGAGGATGGAAGAAGGGATTTCCTCGCAAATGTGGGAAAGCAATTGAATAAATACAATACACAGCCGTCGAATCGACAAAGATGGAAGCTTCTTTTGGAGGAACTCTGATTCTTTTATGAGGCTACGCCAGCTAAAAGGTGTTTATGCCGAGCTACTATTCAGGTCAAACATTATGGTGAAACGAAATTGTAGGTGATGATGCCGGAGACCTTTACCGGAATACTTTCCAGTCGCGTCGGAGCGAATTTCGCTCCGCAAGCCGCTGCAATGGTTGCTGAACGCAGAAGCGGATGCCCGGAGACCGGCTCAGCAGAAAACACATCGCCATTTTCATCGATCAACACTTGAACCGAGACGGCACCGGACGCACGAACCGCTTTGGCGGCGGGCGGATAAGGCGGTTTCGGTAGGCTCATCGCCTTTCCATTGAGTACCCCGCCGGAAAGCATTTTACGTTCTCCCGAATCGGTTTTATTATTCTCAACGAGCTTAGCACTAGCGGTGGTATTAACTGGGCCCTTGTAATCGGGCGGAAGTACCGCGCTGTAATTCGTGTCGCCTTTGACTGTGAATCTATCATTCTTTCCATTATTTGCCTTCGTGGAAACCGGACCAACATAATCTGCTGTTGACTTTGTTTCTGCGACTATCGGGCCTGGAAAACGAATGAAGACCGATGAAGGCACAGGCAACCCGTTTGATGTCGCTGGAGAGAATTTTGCTGCTAATGCCGCTTCCGTCGCCGCTTTTCTTAATGCAGTAACATCTGGTCGCTCAACTTGCTGGCAAACCGGGCCTGGACCCTTCACGCTCGTAACTTTCAAAACACTTCCGTATTGATCTACTTCTACCGCCACGATCAGTTCGCCCGGCAACCCGGCATCCCAAGGCATGTTTAAATTTGTAACACTTATCAGTTCTGCCGCAACCTGTAAACTCGGATCTTGGGCATGCGTTATTGCCGAAAACATTGACATGAGTAACGCACAGAATGCCGCGATGATTTGTGGTTTCATACTGACTCCTATGATGAATTTCTACTCCATCGGCAAAGGTTTCACTCTGCCAAAACGAAATTGTTAAAATCTTCAAAGACCCAATTGTGGGTT
>JBOGOW010000665.1:0-1861 GCA_050748285.1 Pyrinomonadaceae bacterium | reverse complement strand
CCTGTTCGATCGGCTGTTCAGCATCAGCTGAAACCGTGACCGTTTCGCGAATTGTCGGATTTGGGGTCGCGGTTTGTGCAATCGAAACGCCTGCAAATAACAAGATAAAAAAGATCTTCATATTTTTCCTCTTCTGCCCACACGCAGAATGGTTCTAAACACGACTTGCGAGCAAAGTTCCAGACTCTTCCAAATGCGGAATGTGGAATACGGAATTTCTTAAACTCCGCACTCATCATTCCGCACTCCGCATTGGAATCACTGTTGCGTGGGCAGTGTCGGCATTTCACCGAACTTCCTTTGGCTCTTTTGTCAATGATGGAACGCGGACATTCCTGTCCGCATTCCTGAATTTGCGGACGGAATGTCCGCGTTCCTCCAATCAAAACAGTGTAGTTACTCTCACCTTCCCGCTCGCCGGATTTTCATCCAGCAGCACTTGCACGTTGTAAACCTGATCCAAATTCTCTTTGGTTAAGACCTCTTCCGGCGGCCCGAATACGAACATTTTGCCGTCCCGCAGCAGCATAACTTCGTCCGCAAATTCCGCCGCAAGATTGAGATCATGCGTTATCACAACTGCGGAGGCGCCAATTTTGCATCGCTCGCGGACGAGGCGGAACATCAACGCCTGATGTGCAAGATCGAGATTCGCGGTCGGCTCGTCAAGCAGCAAAATATCTGCTTCGGTTGCCAACGCTCTTGCCAAAACAACCCTTTGCCGTTCACCACCCGAAAGCTCGTTCATCAAACGATCCGCAAAATCTGCAAGATCGCATTCGTTCAAAACACGACGCGCGATGGAAATGTCCTTTTCTGTTTCCCATCCAAACGCCGAACCGCGAGCAAACCGTCCGGAAAGCACGTATTCCAAAACGCTCACCGGAAACTTTGTTTCGTTCTCCTGCGCGATCACTGCTATGCGTTTCGCGATCTCGCGCCGCGAATATGAATGCAGCGATCTGCCGTCCAGAATAATTTCGCCGCTTGATGGCACAACAGTTCCATTCAGCGTTCGAATCAACGTCGTCTTACCGGCACCGTTCGGACCAAGAAGCGCGATGATCCGGCCTTCCCGCAGTTCGAAAGACGCATCACAAACAACTGCACGACGGTCGTATTTCACTGTAATGTCCCGAACGTGGAGCAAAATCTATTGCCGCAAAAAACCACAAAACCTCTCGAAAACTTTTGCGCTCTTTGTGCCTTTTTGTGGCTAATTCCTCCTTAACAAATAAATAAACACGGGTGCCCCGATGAGTGCAGTGATCGCACCGACAGGCAGCTCTCTTGGCGCGATAACTGTCCGCGCGACTGTGTCCGCAAGAACTACGAAAATCGCCCCGGCGATGGCAGAAAACGGCACGACCAGTCGATTATCGCTGCCGATCGCAAGCCGAACCAGATGAGGAACGATCAATCCTACATAGCCGACAGAACCGCTCGCAGCAACAGCCGTTCCAACCAAAAGACTCGCAAATCCGAAAACTATCAATCGAACTCGACTAACCTCGACACCGAAATCCAAAGCATCGCGTTCGCCTACCATCATTAGATTCAACGCACGAGCTTGCGATGATAAAAATATCGTTCCAATGGTGGCCGCTATAAGCGTCAAATAAAACCCCTGATATGTCGCCTGCGAAAGATCGCCGAGCAGCCAAAAAGTAAAACCTCGAAGCCGCGCCGCATCCAAAACGCTCGTCAGCAAAACGATTATCGACGAAAGAAATGTCGTTACTATCACGCCCGAAAGCACTAGCCGCTCGACGTTCATTCCGGCCCGGCTGCGTGCCATTTGATAAACCGTAAAGGTCGCAATCCCCGCACCCGCAAACGCCAACATCGGTCGCGCTAATCC
>JBOGOW010000664.1:0-1861 GCA_050748285.1 Pyrinomonadaceae bacterium | reverse complement strand
GGCGAGATATTCTGATTCAATGTCGAATCGCTGAAAGTTTCTTCATCGTATGCGTAGCCGACTTTCGACACCAGATCGAGCGAGCCCGAAAACGTCCCTGCCGATGCAGAAACTCCGAACGCGCGTGTTTCAGCAGGCAGCCCGATGATCGCTCACGCCAAAAGCGTCGTGGTTTCTCCATTCGATATCGTAAAGAGCACCCGCCGTCGTCCCCAAAATAACCCTCTGCCGGGCAATCAGCCTCCCCGCCGCAAATACATGCGTTTGCATTTTCAGCCCCGTGCTGTCCGTTTCCGGAACCACCTTATCCAGCCGCCTAAAAGCACTTTCTTTTTATATAAATCAGTTACGAATGCCTCCAATTCTATAAGTGTTCTTTTATGACAACTGGTTGAAAGGCCCATACGTTGCGAACGTATAAAAAAAACAGTAGAACAACGAAAGGAAGGATTAACAGATCCAGGTACAAAATGAGGTTGAGACCAGAACTATCCATCGTCCCATTTCCAGACAAATGGGCAGGTGTTGATATGAAAAGAACCCAAACCGGAAAAAGTGAGAGAAAAAGAATGCCTACCCGGATAATTTTTGAAGACCTTCGTTTATAAGAATGGGCCAACAGAGATGCTATCAATAGAACGGCGACAAATCCGTATCTAAGAGCTCGATCCCGATAAGGATTACTGCCGCTTAGGCGTATTCCGTTTTGTTCATTTACGATTCTGTTCAGCTCGAATGTCTCACCTAATCCTAAGTAGAAGCCACAAAGGAACAGCACTAAACAAAACAAGGCGAGAAAACCAATTATGAGAACTAAATCGATACGAAAATATTTTCCTTCCATATTTATCTTTAAACCTCAAAGTCAAGAGTTATCCGGCTACTTCTTAGTGCACTTTTCGATTATCTCAGCGTGCTTCTCATTCGAAATGTTGAGATCATTAGGTGAAGTATTGAACCACCCTTCATATTTAGGAACTCCGCCTGAATGCAGAAAGGAATGAATAATTGTGGTAGCTAGCTTGAATTTTGTCTCTTTGATTCCGGTTGTTGTCAATCCAATAAACCGACGACTCATATATTCTCCCTCTTGAGTTATGTCACTTGGGCCAACAATTCCAAAATACGAGGTCTCGCTCGCTAACCGTTTGCGAAGAGCGTCAGCAAACTTGCCTCCATCATCTGGAACCCACGATGAATCATACCTAGGATCGCTGAACACGTTTTGAGTCACGATAGTCGTGTTAATGATTTGATCCCCAATCGGAACTGCTCCGACCGACTTAAATGCCTCTGCGCACTCCTTACTATCTCGTGCATATTGCGCAATTCCTAATATTCGTTGGGCCAGGAAGTTTTCAGAAGGATTATCCAGATGGGTAATAAATCTTGGATTCCAATGCTCTTGCTGCGGCTGCGGGGCATTCTGTAACAGATCCCTCTCGCTAAGATCGGTTACTCCGTTAAGCTGCCCGATATTGGTATCGGGCGGGGAATTTCCGCGGCTTGGCGAGAATCGTGGCGGACCGCCGTAACCTATGGGCTGTATTCGTCCGCCTCCGATATATGTAGCGTTTGTCGGAATGTAGCCTGAATAACCGTCGGCGGTTGCAGTGAACCACGCCCAGACGGTTTGTCCATTGTATCTTACCGGGATGTTATCCCAGCTTCTTTGAATGACGCCGCCGTCGCTTCCTAGGATTCGATAGCCAACACTACATGGCAAATTTATTCCAACGAGGCGGCATCCCCAGTTTCCGAGAGCGCCGCCCGCACCGCCGCCGATGAATGGATGCCAGTAGTTGTCGGGATCGACGACCTCGGGTACTTGGTTATCAGGATTGCTTGTCCCCACGTTCAT
>JBOGOW010000663.1:0-1867 GCA_050748285.1 Pyrinomonadaceae bacterium | reverse complement strand
GGTCCGGCCTTTGTAGTTGAGGAGGTTTACTTTTTCCTGGCCTTTTGAGCGTGCGAATTCGTATGCCTTTTTGAGAAATTCTTTTTTGTCGTCTTCGCTCATCGCGTCCCAGGATGGCTCGGTAACGCCGTACGCCGTGCCGTTGCTTGTGCGCATAGTGCGAAGGTGCGGTTTCAGATCGGTGCCGCCAAGCTCGACTTCATCTGCAACAAGGACCGCAGAATCGGAACCTGCAATCTTATCCGCCCAAAAATACATCCCGCCGCTGACGAGCGCCACCAGTATCGTAGCAGCCACCAGCCAGCGGTTTACGCCGGCGAGTGCCGATTCCTTTCCATCGCTCGATTTGGCATTCGAAACCGGAACTGAGCGTGCAATATCAAAAGATTCCTGTTCGAACTCGGCGACGGTTCCTTCCTCACTGCCTTCGTTAGCCGGCCGGCCATTTAGAAGATCTTCGAGAACCAGCGTTTTGCCCGCCGCGTTCGACGCGATTTGATCGTATTGGAATCCGTATTTTTCCTCGAGTTTAGCAGACCCGACTTCTTTCTTTTCCTTTACGATCAGAAAGACATATTTATTGCCAAGCCTGATATTGCATTCTATGGCCGCCGCCGTGGTTTCGGCTGTAAAAAAGAGTTCGCCGCACTCTTCCTTATATTGACGAACCGTATTAAAGACATCGGCGTTCAGCAATTCATCAAAGCTTTCCACCGCCTCGAAATGTTTAACCAGGTCGTCAAAACACTGAACGGAAAGATCTATTTCCGACCTGTTCTCTTCCGCTGTATGGTAATTAATGCTCGACCAATTCGCGTAAAGCGTTCTAATATGGCCGATCATTTCCTTTCTGCTGAAAAGCAGCTGTCGTCGTTCGTTCCCCGCATCGCGTGCAAACAACCGCGTCATTACATATTCGAATTTGGTGCGCACATCCTCGCTGAACGGCGAATTACGATAAAACCGCGCGAGCGCCATGAGTGCGTTCGAGCTCAATATTGGTCGCGAATTTTCGCAAAAGCGGCGGATGTTCGAAACCGAAACGCCTTTGTCGCGGGTGTAGAGTGCCGCGTGCCAGCCTTGGGTTTCCTGTAAGAGCTTGTATTCGGCGTCTGCGTTTACGTTCTCATCATTCGGAGCCTGTAAAAAAATATGGAGAGCCTTTTTGACCTCAAGGTCATCGTATGGAGCCGCCGGAACCTTCATATGTTCGCGCTCGACGCCCGAAAGGACGTGCTCGACCATCTGGAGACTTGCAACCTCATCCACTGCGCGCTTTCGAAAGAATTCGCGGTCGCCTGCACGAGTTTCAAATTCCGGAACGCCCGCAGCCGGAACTTCCGTATTCGTTTCGAACTCGACCTGTTCGATTTCGACCTGATCTTCGGTCATCAACAACGCCTCGTCTTCAACGAGCGTTTTCTTCACATCGATCACCGTATCTTCAAGCAGATTTTCATCTTTTAGCTCGCCGATAAGATCTTCAAATACATTCATTTTGTTCACCATTTGGCGGGGAGAGGTGTGGGCGTGGGAGAATCTTGATAATCTAGTTTGCTACGGAAGAAGCTGTTTGATCTCGCCTTTTTCCGTCAATTCGTACTTGTAAACTGTTTCGCCCACAACGTTGCTGGTCGCGGTAACAACATATGCGCTGGCAAGTTCGGCATCGCTTACTGGATCGGGATTCATTTCGAAAGTAAATGTATTGCGAATTACCTTTTCGCCCGCAGTCGTGCCTAAACCATTCGAAAGAATGCTTTGCAACTCAGTCAATCGGCAAAAGCGATTTTTCTGGGAAAAGCACCCAACCTGGGTCGAACCGATGGTACGCATAGTCGCAAAGCTGGAACCATTCTTCGCTGCT
>JBOGOW010000662.1:0-1871 GCA_050748285.1 Pyrinomonadaceae bacterium | reverse complement strand
AATTCTTTAACAAGTTTTTAGTTATTATCGTGGTGGGTCTTATATGGGAATCTGCTATTGTTCCATTTCGAGTTCCACGGGAGCAACGTCGCGGTGTTTCAGAACCCGATCGAGCAGTTCTGTGCACTAGGCGCTTCTCGATGCTAGCTGGGCGTCAGATTGGGCATAATTCGATCGCTGAGAATGCAGTTCATCGGCAATATGGAGAGATGCGAGAATCGCAACCTTTAGCGAATCGACCGTCATCGTGCCCGAAGCGATCTCACGCATTTTTTTATCGACGTATTCCGCCAAACCGAGGATGTAGGAATTATCGCCGTCCGAGCGTATGCTGTAAGTCTGATTATATATCTCGACCTGCACAAGCTGTTCGCCGGAGCCGCTTTTTTTATTTGCACCGATCATCCTGCGTTATCGTCCCACCGCCTCTGCGACCTCGGCGTCTATGACCGTCATTGCATCGAGCATCGCCTCGACTTTTAATTGAATCGCATCGCGCTCCGAAAGCATCGAATCTACTTTTGCCGTAAGACGCGTCTTTTCTTCTTCGAGCTCGTGCACGATCCGTCGGAGCTTGGAAAGCTCCTTATCGACTTGTTCATTCTCTTCGCGTATTTTCTTCGCGAACTCGATGGTCAAATAAATTTTATCTTCGAGATGAGAGAACTTCTCCATTCCCGTGAGGCCATTCATCAAAGGTTCTCCAAAAGTGTCGAGGTAAAAATGCTTAGATTTTAGATTATGTTTGAGTTTTAAAAAAACATCAAGCAAGTGAGCCGAGTTTCTCAAATTCTGTGAGAAATTTTCAATTCTCTCTCCAGATTTTGGATGAGATCGTCGTGTATCGGGCCAATCTCTTCCTCGGTCAACGTCCTTTCGTCGCTTCGGTAAGTAAATCGAACGGTCAGCGAACGGGCGTCATCCGCCATTTCCCCGCCTTCAAAAAGATCTACAAAATTTACGGCCCGACATAGTTCCAATTTTTGGTTTGCGGCATAATCCCTTATCGAATCGAACGCGAAGTCGCCTGCTACCGCAAACGAAACGTCGCGTATGATCGAAGGATACTTCGGTAAAGCCGCATAACGAATCGGTTCCGGTTCCGACGAAAGTATTTCCTGTAGATCGATCTCCGCGACATAGACAGGTTGTCTAAACTTGTAATTCGCGGCTATTTCCGCAATCAGACGCCCGATCAAACCAACATTTTTTTCATTTACCACAACAGACGCGGACTGGCCTTTTTGTAGATGTATGGCATCTTTGTTCGAAAACTCGATTTTCGAGTATCCGGCGGCATTCAACGCCGATTCGACCGCGCCCTTTGCATCATAAAAATCCAGTTCGCGACCCGGCATTACCCGGTCGCCGTACATTGCGTGTCCGGTCATCGCGATAGCAAACAATTCCCGTTCTTTTGGCAGCCCATCTTTACCGGGCTCAGCGGCAAAAACTTTTCCAAGCTCGAATAATTGCAAATTTTTGTTTTGAAAATTGAAATTGAGACGAACCGAATCGAGCAATCCTGGTAAAAGCGTGGGACGCATTCTGACCGCCCCTTCGATAACGGAATCGCGCAGCTCAACGAATTTTACCTCCAGCGATTCATCGACCAAACCGGGTACTAATTGAAAAACTTCGTCGTGTTTAGTATCGATAAAACTATAATTTAATGCTTCGTCGAATCCCTGATCGGCAAGCAGCCTGCGGATCGCCGATTCCCGATGTTCCGTTCGCTGATATTCGCCGGCACCGTATGCCGGCGGAAGTTCTTCGCCGATATTTTCGTAGCCTACATGACGCGCAACTTCTTCGACAAGGTCTTCCTCGATCGCAATATCGTGCCGCCATGACGGAACAGAGTATTCGAC
>JBOGOW010000661.1:0-1874 GCA_050748285.1 Pyrinomonadaceae bacterium | reverse complement strand
ACAGGCATTACCGCGTGTTCGGCTTCGTCGCCATGAAGCGTCAGCGACCATTTCAGGTATCGTTGAAGCGGCACGTTATCCTGCGAAACTTGGTCGTATAGCAGCGTGCCTTTGCCATTCGGGTCGGCACTCACAAGGGCATTCCCGCCAAATATTTTTCCGACGCGAACGATCTCTCGCTTTGTTTCAAGATCGAGAATGGAAGCAGAAACTGTATCAAGCGAATCGGCATATTTCAATAATGCACCGTTATGCGTGATAAGCGGCGCGTTTAATTCAAGCTCAATCCCAAGCGGTCGTGCATCTCGAAAACGGCGGCCCGTGGCGATGGTTACCAACACGCCTGCGTCCTCAGCCGCACGTATCGCCGCCCGGTTCGCCTCAGGAACCTTCCCGCGGGCGTCAAGCAGCGTCCCGTCAAGATCAAGTGCTAGAAGTTTGATCATTTGGCATGAGCCGCTTTGTCAGCGTCAACGAATGATCGAAGCAATTGGTTGATCCGCGTTTGATATCCGTCACCACCGGCCCGCAGATAATCGATAATGTCCGAATCGATCCTTAATGTAACCTGACGCTTCCTCACCACGGGTTTCAAGCCCTTTCTGACTATGCCTTTTGCCCAGAACTCAGGTGTGGTTCTTGGAATATCGGAAAAGTCGATCTCGTCATCCGCCATGTTACGCAGACGTTGGATATCAGTCCCGTATGTTTTTGTAGTATGCTTCTTGCTCATTTCTTTCTGCTTTTCGCACCGAAATTATTCTGATCAATTCATCATTTTCAGTATGCGAAATCGCTACAACCTCTCCGAAAAGTAAACCGAACGTAAGAAATCGTTGCTCACCGTAATCGAATCGTTCATCGGATTCGGTATATGTAAATTCGTCAAAGACCTTTGCTGCGTCCCTAAAATCAATACCGTGTTTGATCCGATTAGATTCGTTTTTGGATTCGTCCCATTCAAATCTCATATTTAGTGTAACTACATAATGTAACTACGTCAACTGATAGTTTCTATCGTCGATGCTTTCACAAAAAGTCAAACGTCAGTTTCTTGCGGCGCTAGTCAAACAACGTCAAGACCAAAAGCGAAAAGACGATCATTTTTCAATTGTACTTCGTGGAAGCAAGATCTTTATCTGCAACGCCGCGAGTGCTATCACTGCTATGAGAGCAAGGACATCCCACGGGTCCAATCCACCACGGGCAATGAAAAACGCAAGAAAGTTATTGCGCGAAAGGCCGTCGTCGCTCCCCAAATCCAGATTCATGTTAAGGGCAGATTGCCACCTCTCATAAAAGACGTAGAGCCACCTAGTGAATAAGAGAATGGGCAAAGGGCAAACGGACAGAGTTAACCAGGCTCGACCATATGAGAACAGAATTACTGCAGACAAGATGATGGCCCACGCAGCAACTCGAAAATGGAAAATAACTGGATCAATTTGATATTCGTGTGGCGCCGGCGGGCGGCGCAAAGATTCGCGTCCAATGTAAACCGCTACCTCGATGCAACCCGCTGCAAGCACCGTATAGGCAATTGACTGGAAAAAAGCTTTTTCTATTCTTGACGTTGAAGTCACTAATTTGAATTTCCTTCTCGAGAGCGCTTTTCTTGCCGCTCTTTTTCCAGCCAGCGTTGATATTCGGCCTTGCCGCGTTCGAAATCGGCGGCTGAGGCGTAGAACCAGTGTGAGCCGTCGTTTAGCTGGACATTTCGGACGTAGTAGATGTAACTGGTTTGAGACGGGTTCAATGCCGCCTCGATCGAGGATGCGGAGACGCTTGAGATCGGGCCGGGCGGAATGCCGGAATACTTACGTGTGTTGTAAGGTGAATTTACTTCGAGGTCGCTTTTGTTTATCGTGCCGTCC
>JBOGOW010000660.1:0-1893 GCA_050748285.1 Pyrinomonadaceae bacterium | reverse complement strand
CGAAAACGGACTTATGGTTCTAACTGAATGGTATCTGAAGAAACGAGGTTTTTGCTGTGGAAACAAATGCCGGCACTGCCCTTACGAATACGAAAATGTGCCGGATTAGAGCAAATAGACTTCCAGTTCGCCACGTTCGCTAGTCATATCCGTTATCGCAAATGTGTTTGGGTCGTCATGTCGTGGTCTTATTTCCGCTCGGCCCTCCAGAATGGTTTGGCGCTCGCTCGTGTTTGAATCGCGTTCGACCGAATCCAGCCACCGCAATGTATCAGTGATCAGTGTAGAGCAAAGCCGACTTTCCTGCGGGGCAATTGAATAGAATACCCACTTTCCGTCGCGCCTGGTCAACACCATTCCTGATGTTCTTAGATATGCAAGGTGCCTGGAAACCTTCGGCTGTTTCACCTCAAGGGCCTCACAAAGGTCGTTTACGCTCACCTCTCCATTCCGCATCAAATATAGAAGACGTAGCCTTGTTTTGTCACTAAATGCCATAAAAACACGTTCAATCTCGTCAATCCGGTCATTCATATTCTTAAATGTACATGTGTTTGAACCGAAGTTCGTTTTACATTCAAGATCATATCACTATAGTCACATATGTCAAAGTGAATTGTTGCTGGCGACCTGAGTAATCGATAAAAGATAAAGCCCTTTGCCTTTCCGGTGATTCGCGCATACGATTAGCGAATCGATGAGCAGACATTGGTTTCACACACTTTCTGTAAATGCGGGCAAAGGCCGACATTTGGATCAAGGCGCCATTTCAGTCGCTATCTTTAGTTCATCGTTCTTTGCCTTTGAAAATGTAGATTGAAGGGCGATAATTCGCAACGGAGAAAAGCCCGGATATTATTATGGCCGGCTTTTCTCCGAAGATGCCGGCTCTTGAAAAGACGAGAACGGCTAAGCGGTCTTTGCATTCCGAGAGAGAAGAGCGGCTTGCTGCCGGCATAACCGATGGCCAGCTTCGTTTTCCGTTGGTATCGAGGACATTGACGATCTAAAGCATGACTTTGATCAGGCTTTATCCAAGCTTTAGTAATGGACTATATTCTTGCATTCGATCAGGGCACGACTAGCAGCCGTTCTATCATTTTCGACAGGTATGGAAATGTTATTTCGGTCAGCCAAAAGGAATTTCAACAGATCTTTCCGCAGCCCGGCTGGGTGGAACACGATCCGGTCGAAATATTGGAGTCTCAAATAACTACCGCGATCAACGCAATGCGACTTGCGGGGCTGGCGGCGAACGAAATCGCCGGAGTCGGCATCACCAATCAGCGAGAAACGGCGATCATTTGGGATCGAAAAACGGGCGAACCGATTTACAACGCTATTGTCTGGCAGGATCGCCGCACATCTGAATTTTGCGATCGAATTCGTGCGGCTCATTCTGAAGAAATTCGACAAAAAACTGGACTCGAAGTCGATGCATATTTTTCCGCAAGCAAGATCAAATGGCTGCTCGACAATGTGCCAAATGCGAGGTCGAAAGCTGAAAATGGCGAGCTTGCAGTCGGTACCGTTGATACGTGGCTGGTTTGGAAACTCACTAATGGAAAATTGCACATTACAGATGTCTCGAACGCATCGCGAACAATGCTGTTCAATATACATTCTTTTGATTGGGATACCGAGTTATTACATATATTCGCTATTCCGTATATGTTATTACCTGAAGTGCGATCATCGTGTGAAATAGGCGGCGAGATCGATATGCCGGGCGAACTAAAAGGAATAAAGATCGCCGGAATTGCGGGCGATCAACAGGCTGCGTTATTTGGGCAGACATGTTTTAAGAAAGGCGGAACAAAGAACACCTATGGAACAGGCTGTTTTATGCTGGGCGGTTTCAAGGTTCAAGTGCAACCGAGGGTAGTTTAACAG
>JBOGOW010000659.1:0-1900 GCA_050748285.1 Pyrinomonadaceae bacterium | reverse complement strand
ATCTTTACGGTTCGGGCCCGATCCGCGGTTTCGCTGTAACGCTGGTGCTTGGATTGCTGATAAATCTTTTCTCGGCCGTCTTTGTCTCGCGAACGATCTTTATGTGGCTTCTTTATCGCAAACCGGATTTGAAGGAGCTTAGTATCTAAAATCTAAAATCGCAATTCGCAAATCGAAAATCAAGAATGTTTCAGATCTTACCAAATATAAATATCGACTGGATGGGTTGGCGAAAACCTCTCGTCTTTGTCTCGATCGCTATTCTGATCGCCGGGCTTGTTTCGGCGGCGGGAAGGCAATTGACGCCGGGCGGCGACGACGCTTTCAATCTTGGAGTCGATTTTCAGGGCGGAACCGTTATCACGGCGAAATTTAAAGCAAAGCCCAACGCCGACGATATTCGCGCGGCGCTGAATAATGTCGGTATCGGCGAACCGATTATTCAGGATTCTACCGATAAGACCGACGAGGTGCTTATTAAAGTGCCCTTGATCGAGGGAACGTCCGGCGACCAGACTTCTGAAGAAGAACAAACAAATCAAGTTAATCAAGGACGAGCTCTGGTAAAGTCGGCTCTGGACACATTTGGAAAAGAAGCTGATGCGACGGTGGAGCTTTCCGCAGACGAAACCGCTGCCTATAAAATAGTCGGAACCGATTCCGTCGGCCCGATCGCCGGTGCTCAGCTTCGCGATTCGGCTGTTATCGCAACGCTGCTCGGCATGATCGGGATAATGTTGTTCATCGCTTTTCGTTATGACTGGACATATGCGGCGGGAGCGGTAGTTGCGGTTTTTCATGATGTGCTTGTAACGCTGGCGTTCTTTTCGGTATTTCAATGGGAGATCAGCCTTACGGTTTTGGCGGCTTTGTTGACGCTGGTCGGATTCTCGGTGAACGATTCGATAGTGATCTTTGATCGTATCCGCGAAAATCTCGGACTCCATCGCGACAAGTCGCTTTATCAGCTAACGAACGATTCGATCAACCAAACGATGTCGCGGACCATTGTAACCAACGGTCTTGTGTTCCTTGCGGTGCTCGCGCTCGTGTTGTTCGGCGGCGAGGTTTTGCGAGGATTTTCGCTTGCCTTGTTTGTCGGTTCGATCACCGGAACATATTCAACCATTGCCATTGCAAGCCCGATCGCCATCTGGTGGCAAAGCAAACTCGGGCGTGCAGAGATGCCCGACGTCGGGGCGGGCGATGTGTCTAAACAGAAACTGGCGTCCGCATCGCGGCGTTCGGTTACGCGACGGCCGGTAACGAGATAAATTGCATAAGGTCCGCACGTTAGTAAGGGCGGTATCGGGACGAGCGTGTAATACGAGTCTCTCTACCAATCGGCCTTGCAATAACGAGTTGCGTATTCCGCCCTTACTAACGTGCGGGCTAGTGCATTGGGAACAATTTTCGAAAAATGGAGTCTAATAAAGTCGGAATGAAAGTTTGCCTATTCTTCTTGACTTTCAAAAGGTTAGAACATAGACTTCTTAACGTTGCTGGTCAATTAGATATTTTGTAACTGCTATTTCTTGTTTCCGGGTTGAATGGGAATGGGTAGCTTGGGGCGTTTGTCCGATAGACGGTCAATGCCGGAAGTATCCCGCACAAAATTTGAACTCGACTCTGAAACTACTTTGTCTCTTATTTCCGTTTGTTGGTTTAAACAAACGAAAATATACCGACAACGCTGTGAACGGCGGATTACATCAAAAAAGTACAAGGTTTCGCAGCCCTTGACTCAAAGTTTGGCACCGTAAATAACGGAGGAAATTGAGATGTTAGATCAACTGGTCGAATCAAAAAGCCACGCATCGGAAGATACACGGCGAAGTAGTTTTTTACTTACTACTTTCGTCATCTTATCGACGATTTTGGTTAGCGCATATCTATACAG
>JBOGOW010000658.1:0-1906 GCA_050748285.1 Pyrinomonadaceae bacterium | reverse complement strand
CGGATTATCTTGCAAAGATACGCTTTAATCTGGGAGCTTGCCTCTATCGTTCGAATAAAGCGAAAGAAGCTGTGCCGGAATTCAGCTCGGCGATCAGGCTTCGAAAAGGAAATTATCAGCGGGCATATTATGCTCTTGGCATGGCGGAATCCGAGCAGAAAAATTGGGCAAATGCTCGCCGTGCATTTCTTGATGCCATTAAATTGAATAAAGCCGACGGTGAAGCGTGGTTTGATCTGGCGTTTGTATATCTTGCCGAAAAAGATTTCGAACATGCGGAGCAGGCATTTCAAAAATCGATTGTCTATAATAGTGTCGATTCAGCGCTTGGGCATAATAACGTCGGTGTTATTCTGGCAATGAAAGGCGATTTTGCAGCGGCTGTAAAAGAATTCGAAAATGCTCTGAATTTTTCACAAGGACGGCTGATCGAGGCGCGAAACAATATCGAATTCTGCAAAGCACTAAGCAGCAACAGACCAGAATTAGTGGCAAAAATGAAATTTTCAAATAAAAAGGTACGGCCAATATGATGGAATCTGACGCGGAGGAATTTGTGAAGAAGTTTGTCGGAGCGTGGGAGACGCGCGACAGCGACCGCTTTTTGGCTATTTGGCATCCGGACGGCAAGCTGCGTTCGCCGTTTTACAACCGCGAAGTTTTAGGAATTGAGATCGGACGGCTCAATGAACTTCTCAAATCGCAAATACCGGATTTGATGTGGAAACTGATCGACTGGACGTGGCGCGGCAATGTCGTCGTCATCGAATGGGAAAACGCAAACCGATACGGAGAAAAGACGGTAACCTGGCGCGGAGTAGATAAATTGACTTTGCGGGATGGAAAAATCATCGAGGAAATTGTCTATGCGGATACGGCGCCGGTTCATGCACTTCGAACGGGACAGCCTTTTGAAGCGCTTGTGAAACTTTCTGAATCACTAACTTGATCCGCACGTCGTAAAAAACTGAAAAGTAAGAACCGAAAATATATGAGCAAGCAAGAAGATGTAATGGCGATTCTGAAGCTGTACGAGCTTCGCCGCGACGAGCAGATGCGTGCCGCGAGACAGTGGTATTTTTCGGAATTCGCGCCGGAATCGGCGATGGACATCGTCGCGCTATATCGCGGCGGTGAGCGGGCAAGCGCCAATTTCAGAATGGTTACTTCATATTGGGACATGGCCGCATCGTTTGTGCTGAACGGCGGCATCGACCAAAAGATGTTTCTCGACTCAGGCAGCGAACATGTTTTTGTCTATGCAAAGATCGACGCTTTCCTGGCGGAAATTCGAGAGCTTTTTCGCGACCCGGATTATTTGATCCATCTCGAAAATCTCGTCCGCTCTCTTCCCGATTTCGAAGCAAAAATGGAAAGCAGAAAACGCCTTATCAGTATTTGGACAAGAAAGACCGAATCGACTTCCTCGTCTGCTGAGTAGTGTTCATGTTTGTTAGCCGTTTTGACACTCTTCAACGGTCGTAAATACCCCCTCGATGCCCGACCTTGACGACCGTAACGATCAAACGATCGTCTTTGATTTCGTAAATGATTCGATAAACGCCTTGGCGGACTCGGTAACGCTCTTGGCCTGAAAGTTTTTCGCATCCCGAGGCGCGCGGTTCTTCCACTAATGAACGTATTCTGGCGAATATGCGTTTGACATCAGCTTTCGGAATTGGGCTCAAGTCTTTATAAACCGACCGCTTGAAGACGATCTTATAGCTTGCCATCGGCCTTTAATTTTGCGAGAAGTGCTTCGTACGACATTGTCGGTTCCGCGGAGCGTTCATCAAAAGCCGCAAGGTCTTCCTGATCTTCTCTTAATGATTCGCGTAAGGCTTCGTTTACGATATCGGAGATCGTTCGATTGCTGTGCGCAGATTTTAACCGGACGGCTTTATGC
>JBOGOW010000657.1:0-1909 GCA_050748285.1 Pyrinomonadaceae bacterium | reverse complement strand
GGTCAAACTTCAAAAGCATCGCATCGAAAAGCTTTTGGTGGTTGACGATGATGGACATTTGAAGGGCCTTATCACCGTTAAGGATATTCAAAAGGCTATAAAATTCCCTCACGCGGCAAAGGACGATCTTGGCAGGCTTCGCTGCGCTGCCGCGATCGGGGCGACCGGCGAATATTTCGAACGCTGCGAGGCGTTGGTCGCATCGCGTGCCGATGCGATCGTGATCGACACCGCACACGGCCATAGCTCGCGAGTTTTGGAAGCCATCAAAAAGATAAAATCGAAAATGCCGGAAGTACAGCTCGTTGCCGGCAACGTCGCAACAGCTGACGCAACGAAGGAACTGATTTCCGCAGGTGTTGACGCGGTAAAGATCGGCATCGGGCCAGGTTCGATATGCACAACGCGCGTCGTTACCGGCGCCGGTGTTCCGCAAATATATGCGATTCACGAAGCGGTCAACGCGGCAAAAGGCTCCGATGTTCCGATCATCGCCGACGGCGGAATAAAGTTTTCAGGCGATGTTGCAAAAGCTATCGCGTCCGGCGCGGACTGCGTAATGATCGGCTCGTTGTTTGCCGGAACCGAAGAGGCTCCGGGTGAAGTCATTCTGTTTCAGGGCAGAAATTTCAAAACATATCGCGGGATGGGTTCGATCGGTGCAATGAAAAAAGGTTCGAGCGACCGCTACGCGCAGGAACTTACAAAAACCGATTCGAAGTTCGTCCCCGAAGGCATCGAGGGCCGCGTTGCCTATAAAGGCTCGGTCGCCGATATGGTTACGCAGCTCGTCGGCGGCCTCCGCGCCGGAATGGGCTACACCGGCTGCCGCAGCATCGCGGAACTCCACAAAAACGCAAAATTCGTCCGCATCACATCCGCCGGCTTGCGCGAATCGCACGTCCACGATGTGATCATCACAAAAGAAGCGCCGAACTATCGAATCGAATCTTAAAATCAAATGCAACTAAAATTCGAGGTGAGTCAATCACGCTTTAGAATTGAGTTCCACTAACTTATTCCAATTGATTGCTCCGTCGGCGCTGCAAAATGTTTTGGAAAACTCCATTGTAAATTTGTTTATGATCTGCGCATAAGACAGCAGAAACTGGTCGTTCTTTTCCTTTGCTTTGCTGCCAAGCGGCTCGATGATGTCTTAATAAAGCGAATCGCTCAAACGACCGCGAACCGGACCTCAAAATCTAATTGTGTACTGCTGTAAGTCGAATTGCATCACTAATAGCGCTGTGCCAATCTATAAGATTTTCGACAACCGGTATAACCTGAATAATCTCATCTTCCGAAAGACGACGTTCTAACGATTCTTCAGCTACCATGTGAATATCCTGGATTGTCAATGAATAAAAAATATCTGAGCTTTTCATAAAAAATCATCCTAAAGAACAAATCGATTGGTTCGGTGCCAATTCAGCGCGCTTTCATGTGGAAATAAATTTTGATCCACGGGCAACCTAATTCTCGTTTTTCCGTTTTTGAACATTCGGATCAAATCAGTGCTTTCCATCTTTCCGAACTTTGCAGGCAGTTTTTCAACCTGACTCGAAATCCGAACAATAAACCTATGACTGAGCGTTATCCACCCGACGTCAAAGGCCCAATGATGGGTTCTACACAACGCCAATCCATTCCAAATATCGTCCTTACCTCGCAACATATTTGGAACGATATGCGCAGCTTCAACTTCCCACGCAAGGGAATCAGGTGACGATAGTTTTAGGCCACAAAATGAACACTGATAATCATAGGCTTCGATGACTGCTTGTCGGAAGCCGCGGAGATAGTATCGAAAGTTGTGGAAGAGGGTAAATAGAAAAAGTAGCGTATCCTTGTTTTTGATCAAAAAAAACAAACAGGCACGAAGCCTGAAGGAGGATACGCTACAGATGAA
>JBOGOW010000656.1:0-1911 GCA_050748285.1 Pyrinomonadaceae bacterium | reverse complement strand
GGTCGAACGCGACCGCGACCGCAAGAAACAACTCCGCCGCCTCTTCCGCGAATTTGCCGTCGAAATGCTCATGGTTCCACAGTACTGGCGATGGCTCAAAGAGTAATTTTCAGCTAACTGCTTGATAAACTCGTCTTGCTACGGGTTCAGCTAGATGTTAAATTCACCAATTAATAACTAATCGCGCACAACATATGGCAAAAGAGGAAAAAGAAGGGCAATTCACTTCGGCAGGCACAGAGACCGATAAGATACCCCTTCGCATAAGTCACAGGATCGTAGAACTATTTTCCGAAGGTCTTTACTCCAGCCCTAATAAAGCAGTAGAAGAGCTTGTTTCTAATTCTTTCGATGCGGGAGCGAACAACGTCCATATTATCCTCGCTTCAGATCTCCGAGCTGACGACGCAACGATCGTCGTAATTGACGACGGTGAGGGAATGGGGATTGATGGGTTGAAACGACATTGGGTAATCGGCAAGAGTACTCGTCGAAAGATTGAAGATAAAAGGGGTCGTAAACCAATCGGCAAATTCGGAATCGGTAAATTATCTACCTTTGTCCTAGCTTCGAAACTTACACACATATCAAAAATCGATGGAAAGTATTTCGCCGCTACGATGGACTATTCGACATTGGCCGGAGATTTTGCGAAAGGTTCTGATGCTGTTTTTGACGAGAAAATTATTGAAATTCCGCTTCGAGAACTTACTGAAGATGAGGCTAAATTAGCTCTTTCGACTTGGTTGAAAGGTAAAAAACCCGGATTCAAAGCAATCGAACTTTTTGGGAAAGATTCGACTGATTCGTGGACTGTAGCGATAATGTCTGACCTGAAAAAGCTCGGGAAAGAAATCCAGATTGGCAGACTGAAGTGGGTTCTTCGCACGGCTATGCCGCAACAGTCCGATTTTCACCTTTTCTTGGATGGAGATCCGATAACAGCTCCTGAGATACAGGAGCCTTTTGAGCACCTAGTTATCGGTAAGGACGTTATTCAAATGCCTGCACCATGCCCAGAGGGATTGGTTGCCAGAGATGATGATGATGAGTCAGAAGATTCTGTCCACCATTATGGGGTTTACGAAGAAAAATTATTAGGAAGAATTACGGGCTACATTGAGATATTCGAGGATGAACTTGACGCCGGTAAACCAAAATTTGAGCAAAGTAGCGGGTTTTTCGTCTATGTCCGAGGGCGAAGGGTAAATGAGGATGACCCTGGTTTTGGAATTGAGCGTAATCAACTTCGCTACGGCACGTTTTCCCGCTTTCGCATGGTCGTCCACATCGACAGCCTAGACGAAGTGCTTAGGTCTTCTAGAGAGTCCTTCCAGCAAGGAGCGACCTATGAAGCAGTGCAAAATTTTCTTCGTGCCGGATTTAATTTGGCACGTAACCATTTGGTAGTTCAAGATAATTCAAAATCTCCGGGAGCAATTTTTGCTGCTCGCGTTTCATCGGCGGCTGGAAGTTTGACGCGAAAGCCCTTGTTGTCACTCGCGGATCTGATTATTAAAGAAAAGGCGAGTCCTATCTATCTCCGTTTTACAGCGTCTTTAAGTAGGAAAGATAAATCGGAATTTCTTGACAAATTTGAGGAACAGGCTGACTCTCCGGATGGACTGTTGAGAGATACTGAACTAGTTGTGTTAGACGCGAAAGACGGTCTAGCTATTTTTGAGCTTGATACGGGGAAACTATTAATTAATCTATCCCACCCATTTGTTGCGGCATTTCAGGAACACTTTACACATCCAGACAAAAGATTGCCATTGGAAATGTACGCAATCTCTGAAGTTCTGATGGAAGCTCAAATGTACGAGCTAGGTTTTGACGAAAGCCAGATAAGAGATGTGCTTGCTCGTCGCGATGAGTTATTTAGGCAACTCGTACGTTCCACGTCTAAAC
>JBOGOW010000655.1:0-1914 GCA_050748285.1 Pyrinomonadaceae bacterium | reverse complement strand
CTTTTATTAAAGTCTGAACGTAGTCGGTCACCGCCAAGCCATCTTTCACGGCCTGTTTCTTAATTTTTGTTTCGATATCTAATGGCAAATCTATCGTAATCGTCATAAGGCCTTCCCCTCTTGAAATTATACCAAATCCGGTGAAGCGTTCATTGAATTTGGTCCGTATCGGCGACCACAGCAGTACTTTTCACAAAAGAATAATCCAGTGCCCTTCGAGTTCGTGATTCGAGCTCTGCCGAATGACCAAAGAAAAGAACCAGAAATCTTTCCGGAACAAAATCGTCAAAAACTGTATTCAAACGAAAAAATTCTACTACGTCCTCAATGGTTTCGTAATCATGCCATGTCGTCATGATAAATCGCTCTTCGGGCGGTTCGAAATTCGGATCCGATAAAATAGACGCGTAATCAATTGAGTCGTCCCAAGATGAACACTCATATCCGAAACAAACAGCACACCGACATCCCGTCGCGACAAGCAGCTCACTGAGATTTTTCTGCTCATCGTTTGTAACGTCGTTTCGAATAACCACGAGTAAGACGACATATTCGGCCCCTTTAAATGGCGAAAAAAAATCGTCGGGACGAAATATCTCGCCAAACCATAATTCCAAATCCGAATCCTTAAGAACCCGTTCCATTCTCTAATAAATTTTCACAAAGACATTCTTTTCTCCGCAAATAATTTCAATGCCTCGATGCCGACTTCACAGCAGATATGTTTATAAGGACATTAAGGCCGAAGAGACAATTCAAGTTCTGACATAAGTTTCAAGAATTCGTTTGGGTGAACAATCTTGAGACCTCTAAACCGCTGTCTGAATTGTTTGCTTTCCAGATCGATGCCGGTCATCAGGTCAAGCATATCGCGGTCGGTCGTGACCAAATAATCCGCATTGACGGCGATTGCCAAATTCAAATATGGTTCATCTCGGGTATCCCGATGCAATGAAACGGGGTGTTATACGATAGCTACAAATGTAGATTTTAAAACGATGTCCTTAATAAAATCTGTGGCATCAAGGGTAGAATATTGTGGGAACTTATTCAACGTTCCGTCCCGAGTCAACACGTCGGTCAGCTCCTTGGCAGTGTCGGTACTAATAAAATGTTCTACAGCCGAAGTGTCAATCAATCTCTTACACCGATATCCACTTCCACGTGTAAAAAAGGCCCGCCACAAAACATTGCAATCGAATACAACACGATATATCTCACCGGGCATAGTTAGGAAGATCGGACTGCGGCTCTCTCGGCATGGATCGTCGAGCGAACGCCATTCATAAACTCATCAAGCTCATCCTCGGTCATTCCACTCTCTTCGAAACTGTTTCTCAGTGGAGCGAGACGTTCGTCAAGTGATTTTTGCTTCGAATCCTGTTCAATTAGGGAGCGAACATAACCATTTACTTCAACACCACTTTCAAGCGCCCTTCTGAGAAGCAATTCTTCGATTTTGTTATCAAGTTCCAAAACTAACGTCATAACATTTTTCCTCACCGGTATTATAACCTAAATCTTCACGCAAACATTTTTCTCTTCCGTAAAAAACCGCAACGTCTCGAAGCCGCCTTCGCGACCGATGCCGCTCATCTTTACGCCGCCGAAGGGAGTTCGTAAGTCTCTCAAAAGCCAGCAGTTTACCCAGACGACGCCGGATTCCAATGCGGCAGAAATACGGTGGGCACGGGAAAGATTTTCAGTCCAAATTGTGGCCGATAAACCGTATCGGACGCTATCGGCGTAACCTAGAACTTCTTCTTCGGTATCGAACGGCATGATCGTTACGACCGGGCCGAATATTTCTTCCTGATTTGTTCGACAATCGTGTGCGAGCCCTTCGATGACGGTGGGTTCGATGAACCAGCCATCCAATTTCGAATTTCGAATTTCAAATTTCGAATTATCGAT
>JBOGOW010000654.1:0-1916 GCA_050748285.1 Pyrinomonadaceae bacterium | reverse complement strand
GCGCAGGTCACGTCAGAAAAATTAATGATATTCCTTGTAGAAAACGAAGGTTGCAGCTTTTCCCCGAGCGGCATCTTGCGCATAGCTGCAATAGAAGACGATCCGATTACAGCTGCCCGCAACGCACTTGAGCGCATAAGAGTTTAAATCGCTGCAATTTTGACAAAATTCTGGCTAACTTTTGTCAGCCATGTCGAATATTCATTTGTTCGGCAGCAAGAATTTTCAGTTCAGCCCTTGCGAGACGAGTATAATGACCAGAATAAGAACTCCAATCCCGATCAAAATTGTCACGCCGGTTGAAAGATTATTGCCTCTCACCTGCTTCACGCTGGTATAGGAAACGGTTACAGTCTGACCGGTGTTCGATTCAACCACGACGAACTCTTCGTCGCTAACTTCCGTAACGTAACCCTTGATCTTGGTGCCGTCTCTTAACTTTAACTTTACATTTGTATCTTTTCCTGTGCCCAGCTTCCTGATGTTTAGCTTCACCTTTTCCGCAAATTTGGCTTCCTTTTCCGAATTTCCACTCGCCAAAATCGAAGGTGTAATTGCTAAATTCAGGAAAAGCAGTGACAATGTAAACCATAAAACTCGCATTAGCATTTTTTACTCCTTAATTACCACAGCCGCGTATTCAATTTGTTACGAAGCTGGGTATCGTTAATAAAAGCTGAATTGTTGATAGTACGTTTGAGTTCGCCGACATTAATTCGTGAGTTGCTGAAGGTTCCCCCTTGATCCTGGAACCGCTCAACTGAACACTCAAAAAATGCTTGATCTGCGAAGAAAAGGAATATCAAGTATTTGACGAAACTTATCTGCCCAGTAGCGTATAGATACGCCAGATAAGCATAAGTAGCGACTATGACCCATAGCGGGAACACGGGAAAATTATTCGGATTGAAAGTATAAGTGGCGTGTTTTGAGCGAGAAAGAGCCAGCCAAACGTGTCTGTCAAACTGAAGAGGCGTAAATAAATTAAACATCCTGCTTTGGTCGAAGAAAGTGCTTTCATGGGCCGCCGTGTAAAAACTATAAGTTCTATAGGCTTGAGGCGTCGGATTGTATTTGCCGTTTATAACCGGCGCTGCAACTAGAAATGCCGAGCGTTCGTTATCAAGAGGATGTCCACCCAGCTCAAGTGGGTTAATAAATGGGTTGCCAATGCAAAGATTGCCTGTTACAAGGCCATCGTCACGATTCCAGAGAGTTAAGTAATCAATTCTGATCAAACCATACAAAATTCCGTCCTGCCCATACTGCTGACGAAGTGGTGTTACACGAAAATAACTGATCGGCGGCGTCGGGCCGAAAACCTGACTGACCGTTTGCGGAACAGAGTTGTTAAATGTCGCAAATCCCGTTCCTGATCTCTCACTGCCCGAAACAAAGTAAAACGGCGTAAAGCCGTTCGCAAGCGTGCTCTCGAAATCGTCTGGGAAACCGTCCGCGTCCAAATCGCTTCCAGGCGTTGGGCTGGGTGTGGGCGTCTGCGTAACTGTTGGCGACGGGGTCGGCGGCGGCGTGGGTGTCGGTGTCGGTTCACACTCTTCGCAGGGTGGTATATAACGCAGCTGGGCAGGCTCCAATCCGAATTCGGACGAGTCTTTCGAATTAGCCGATGCGCCGATGTCTGAAATCACTCCTGAACCGTTTACCGCGGATAATGTGATGTCTATGGGCGAACTTTCCGGTTTGTTAGTCGCTATCACATCCTTCACGATTGACTCGAATTGCTCTGAAGCTTCTTTCTTCTCATTGTCGGGTAGATTGTTATAAGCATTTCTTCTTTCGTCTGTGGAGCCGATCACGGCGAGATCGGGAAGGGGATAAAGTGTTCTGCCGGCGATATTAAATGAGTTGTTCGACTGGGCTAGAGTAACCAAGGTGGGGGGGGGTAAGTATTGAAA
>JBOGOW010000653.1:0-1930 GCA_050748285.1 Pyrinomonadaceae bacterium | reverse complement strand
ACTCTATGTTACAAGAATGTTACAAAAAGCATATAAATCGATACAGGAAATTTCAAGTCAAAACCATCAGCAAAAGTATTTTTATTGATGATATAGATTCAGAGTGGAAAATAGATTGAAAATAAATCCCTTTGTTTTGATGTTTTAAGACCAATCGCGAACTGCGAAAAACCTTCCGATCCCAGTACGAGATCTTACTTCTTATTCGTGCATTAGCGGCGAAAGTTGCCACTAATGCACTAATCGCAGTCATAACTCTGAATGGGAATTTGATCCGAACAAGATCGAGAGATTTTTGGAACAAATCGGCATCCCAAAGCGTTATTAATAATGCAGGCATACAGTTTTGCGGCTTCGCTTTTTTCGAAGGCACGGGCGTTTATTCCTTTAAATTTTGATATTTTCGGCAAATCTGCGGTCTGTCCGCGTCTATTATTTGTATTTGGCACGCTAGTTGCCGGAATAATATATAGGTAGGTTTCGCATATATCTATTTTGAGGTCATTATGAAAGAAAAACAGAAAGTTAAAGTTATTAAGCGCAAGGACTTGGGCTCGGCTCCAGTCGTAACTGTCAATGAAGACCGTTCTAAACGAATTGCGGCGCGTGAAATGGTATCGAACGTAACCAATTGGGTCAGCGACCTCAATGTTCGCAAGCGCAATGAGGCTAAACTGGCGTTCGACAAACTCTTTTCAAATTCGCCGACGCCTTTAGAATCGTAATTTTAGCCTAGCCAGACAAAGCATTATTTATTCGTCCTATTTTTGAAGCGATTTATTCGCTTTCCCGCAACTTCCGCTAAAATTCCCCGACACGCTATTTTCGACGTTTGCGCGAGCCTAAAGAGGCTTGCTATTCTATTGCGCGTTCAGGGGGAAAATTACGCAAATGAAAGGAAAAGTTGCGATCATTACAGGGGCAAGCAGCGGAATCGGGCGTGCGTGTTCGGCGGTCTTCGCCGAGCATGGTGCGACGGTGGTCGCGGTTGGTAGAAACGAGGCGGCACTTGAAGAGCTTCGTGATGCAACGCGAGATTTTGAAGGTTCTGTAAAGCCGCATCTTGCGGATGTGACCGAGTCGTCTCAAGTTGACCGCCTCTTATCCGAAACCGTTCAGCAATTCGGTCAAATTGATGTATTGGTCAACTCGGCGGGAATTTTGAAACCGGGAAATATAGAGAATACGACGCTCGATGATTGGGACAAAATGATGAACGTAAACGTCAGATCTTTATTATCTTTGATGCAAAGCTGTATTCCGCATTTGGAGAAAACAAAAGGCAATGTCGTTAATATTTCGAGCGTCGCCGGACTGCGGTCGTTTCCAAACGTATTGGCATATTGTGTTTCGAAAGCCGCGGTTGACCAATTGACGCGTTGCTCGGCGCTCGAACTTGCTTCAAAGGGAATAAGGGTCAATGCTGTGAATCCGGGCGTAGTGGTTACGAATATTCATAAACGCGGCGGGATGAGCGACGGCGAGTATGCGAAATTTCTCGAACATTCAAAGAACACGCATCCGATAGGGCGACCGGGCGAGCCTGAGGAAGTAGCGGAGTTGGTATATTTCCTTGCTTCGGAAAACGCTCAGTGGCTGACGGGCGTTACATATTCGATCGACGGCGGCAGGGCGCTTACATGCGCGCGATAAGACGGTTTTGTAATGCGAATTCGAATGCTTCCAAGCACGTTTGACGGTGCGGGCGCCAGCTCAAAGCGGCAGCACTTTCAATGCCTTGTGATCAACGGCTCTATTGCTGTTGACGCCGGCAGCCTTGCGAATTCGGTAACAGCTGTCGAACGATCTAATATCCGCAACGTAGTTTTGACGCACGCACACCTCGATCATATTGCCGGCCTGCCGCTTTTTATCGACGATCTGTTTCCGGTATTGACCGAGCCGGTTCGCGTTCACGCGGTGCGGGAAG
>JBOGOW010000652.1:0-1932 GCA_050748285.1 Pyrinomonadaceae bacterium | reverse complement strand
GAATGGAAATGACTTCCGTAGGTTTAAGAACCGGCGTTCTACTCATTTAGGCGACCATCACGGCTTGGGTTCCAATAAAACTCGCATTGATCGTAGGCTTGCCGTCTTCAAGAAGCATTTCGATGACTTCGCGCATATTATCGCTCAGCTCATCGAGTGTTTCGCCTTGACTATGAGCACCGGCAAAGCCAGGTACATAACCAACAAAAAGATCAGTGTCAGCACATTTTTCGATAACGTAAAAGTAGGTCGTCATTGCAATAATTATACAAGAAATTCAGTCTTTGTTACTAAAGTTTTAGACTCTTTTCGATTTTGAAGCAGACCACGCCGCGATAATTGCGACCGGAAGACCGACAAGAAGGGCGTGGCCGATTATGCTGTTTAGAAACGAACCAAGATCAAATGGAGACGAACGCCAGCCGATAGCGGAGAGGGGGATGACGACGAATTGCATTACGAAATGCGCTAATATTCCGTAAGCGAGACCTGAGATGATCGGATGGCGAATCAAAAACGGGATATTTCTAGCAGCGAGATAATAAACGACAGCGATACAGAAAGCCACGACAAAATGCAGGAATATTCCAAGCAACGCGGTGTTCCAGCCGCCAGCACGCGCTGTTTCGGAGCCTAGCAACCCCGCCGCAACACCATGCCAAACACGCTGAACCGTGATGCCGAAGTAATTCGGAAAGAAAATACTCGCGTCGAAAAAATCAAGCACCCCGATAGCGAGTCCGCCGAAAATTATCGTTGCAAATGCCCGCGGTTTTCCTGCCGCATTTTCATTTTCCGAATTCATTTTTGTAAACCTCTCGGCGATGTTAGATTACAGAACGCCGCGAAAGGTTTTCCGGTGGAGCGGGCATGGGCCGTGTTTTCTTAAGGCCGCGAGATGTGCAGCGGCGCCATAACCTTTGTGACCGGCGAAACCGTATTGCGGATATTCGGCGTCGTAAGCTTTCATCAGGTTGTCGCGAAAGGTTTTTGCAAGTATCGAAGCGGCGGCAATCGATGCAGAAACGGAGTCGCCTTTGATGATCGCCTTTTGCGGCAGCGGACTTTGCTTTAATTGAAGAGCGTCGATCAGCAGATGGTCTGCGGCGGGTTCAAGTTTCTGAATTGCGATTAGCATAGCCTTCTTTGTCGCTTCAAGAATATTGATCTCATCAATCTCGTTCGCTTCGATCTGACCGATTGTGTATGCGAGTACAGAATCTTTCAACTCTGCCGCGATCTCATTTCGCTGTTTTTCAGAGAGTTTTTTTGAATCGTTCAGTAGCTTTGGAAGCGGCTTTTTCGGATTGAGAATACACGCCGCAGCGACGACAGGACCTGCAAGACAGCCACGCCCGACCTCATCTACGCCGGCGACGAATTTGAATCCTGCGGCCCACGCCTGTTCCTCAAAATCGAGCCCGCATTTTGTGATCTTGAGATCGGAAAACAAAGAGACGCGGACCGATGACTCAGCCGAACCACCAATCTCCGCGTCTCTCATTTTCCGCGTCTCCAAAAGTTACTTTGCCGCTTTTGCCTTGTTTCGCGTGTCGCGTTCTTTAATGCGTGCCGCCTTGCCGCGAAGGTCGCGTAAATAATACAGCTTTGCACGACGCACTTTTCCATGTCGGACGACGTCGATGTGATCGACAACCGTTGCGTGTAATGGAAAAATTCGCTCGACGCCCACGCCAAAGCTCACTTTTCGCACGGTTATTGTTTCACGAACGCCGCCGTGTTTGCGGGCAATCACAACCCCTTCAAAGATCTGCAGCCGTTCTTTATTTCCTTCCTGAATGCGGACATGCACTTTGACGGTATCGCCCGCTTGAAACGCGGGAATATTATCACGCAGTTGAGTTTGTTCTATCGAATCTAATCTGTTCATAACTTTTCGGCCAGAGGTCAGTCATGGAACGCGGACATTCC
>JBOGOW010000651.1:0-1949 GCA_050748285.1 Pyrinomonadaceae bacterium | reverse complement strand
ATTCAGAGCAGCTTGATTTTTAGACTGGAACGCAGGCATCCCTGCCTGCCATCTTGGGATTTGTGTATTAGCAATGCAATCGGGTTATACCAGACCGCGAAAGATCGTGCAGTACAAGGGTTTATAGAGCTCAACTGCTAAACAGGGTTTCTATGCTCCGGTCGATTGCGGAAACTCGTTTCCTGATTTAGGATTATTAGCTTATATGTCATCGGATGAACTAAAGAAGACGCCATTAAATGCGGTGCATCGTGCACTGGGCGGGAAGATGGTCGATTTTGGCGGCTGGGATATGCCGGTGCAGTATCCGGTGGGCGTTATCGAAGAGCACATGGCAACGCGAACGCTGGCTGGGCTTTTCGACGTTTCGCACATGGGCGAAATCTGGGTCGAAGGGCCGGACGCGATCCCGTTTGTCAACGGAATAACAACAAACGACGTTACGAAATTGGTCGATGGACAAGCCCACTATTCGGCGTTTCCGAACGAAAACGGGGGCGTAGTCGATGACCTGCTTGTTTATCGTTTCGGGCCGGAAAAGCTGCTCTTGGTCGTAAATGCAGGAACTACCAAAAAAGATTGGGCGTGGGTAAGGGAACGGAGCGCGGACACTCTTGTCCGCATGAGTGCGAAGCACGAACAGTCCGTAACTCAAGATTCGGACAGGAATGTCCGCGTTCCGACACTACGAAATGCCAGCGACGAGTATTGCCAGATCGCGATCCAAGGGCCGAAAGCTCTCGGCATCTTGCAAAAGTTGACCGAAACGGAACTCGAGCCGATCAAGTATTACCATTTTACCGAAGGAAAAGTTGACGGCGTCGATGCGATCATTTCGCGCACCGGTTACACCGGAGAAGACGGTTTCGAAGTTTACGCAGCCGCCGAAAAAGCCGAACAGCTTTGGAACAAAATGCTCGAAACCGGTGAAAGTGAGGGCATACTTCCCTGCGGTCTTGCCGCCCGAAACACTCTCAGGCTGGAATCGGCGATGTCGCTTTACGGGCATGAGCTGGACGACGATATTTCGACGCTTGAGGCAAATCTCGGTTGGATAACCAAGTTGAATAAAGGCGAATTCATAGGCCGCGATAAGATTATTGAATTAAAAGAAAAGGGACTAAAACGCAAACTCGTTGGTTTTGAAATGAAAGAACCCGGCATCGCCCGCGACGGTTTTGACGTTTACATCGGCGATAAAAAGATAGGTGTAGTAACGTCCGGCTCGCCCGCACCTTTTCTAAAAAAGAACATCGGCCTCGCTTTCTTGCCACCCGAATTTACAAACGTCGGACAGGAAATTAGAATTGATGTAAGAGGAAAACGCCTCGCCGCCGAAGTTGTTCCAACGCCGTTTTATAAGCGGGAGAAATAGGCCATGACTGAGATAGAATTTCAAGCGACACTCGAAAAGGATGGGACGATCACACTGCCCGAAAATATCGGAAAAGAACTCCGGCCTGGCAGAGTTCGTGTTAAATTGATCGACGCTGAACGAAAGCTATTCGACAGAGGAGACGCACGACCGCGAACGAGATCGGGCTTGGGGTTATATCGATTATCTTTTAAAAAATCCGATCAAAATGGACAAGAGCGTGCCGTTATCTGACGCGTGAAGAAATCTATGACCGGCGACTGTAAATACTTTCTCGACTCGAACATTTGCCTTTACGCTCTTTCAGATGAAGATGACGAGAAAGCAGCGACAGCTCGCAAACTTGTCAGCGATTTGGCCGACGATATTGGATTTACCGTTCAGATCGTTAACGAAGTTTGTATTAATTTAAAGCGCAAATCTCGTCTCAGCGAAAAAGATTTGCGAACGCTGACACGTTCATTTTTTCTTCGTTACAGATTTGTAGATGTTTCCGAAACCGCTTTACTCTCGGCGTCAGAATTGCGGGAGCGGCACGATTTTTCATTTTGGGACAGCATTATTGTCTCTAGCG
>JBOGOW010000650.1:0-1954 GCA_050748285.1 Pyrinomonadaceae bacterium | reverse complement strand
CCCCCAGGAACATAATCTGGTGGGGTAAAGAAGTCAGTTACTTTAGTGTTAAAGAAAACCGCAAGCATGGGAAACATTTTCCTGTAAAGTTTTTGGGACGAAATCTAAGTTACTGATGTTCAATTCAATTGTCAAGAGATTGTGTATTATTTGCTGAAAAATTTTTTGAAATAGCTGCAAGACATTGCAAACAAACATGTTGCCGTACTGGTTACCGCATGTCTTTCCAGCCTATCGCGCTGATTCATCTGTTATCAATGCGCTCGTGAGTAATAAAGATTCGATTCGAGAGAAGGTATCTGAAATGCTCGAAATATTCAACGAATTTCGAAAACAGTTTGAATGACGCGGCGATCAGTTGAGCCGTGTTTCGACGGTCATTTGTTGGCTGGCGAAGGCACCCGCGTTCTGGGCATCGGTTGCCGTTACCGTAAAGGTCGAGGTTCCTTTTAAACGCGCCCAGCCGCTGATTCTTCCTGTCGCCGGATTTAGTCGCAGACCGCGCGGCAGAAATCCAGAAGAAATCGACCACACGAACGCACCTGAGCCGCCCGTTGCCTGGAGCGTTTGATCGTAGTATCGCAGCCGCACGGCATTCGGGAGGTTGGTCGTTAGTATCTGCATCGGCGCAGTTGCGGCGTATTCGTATGCACCGAGATCGAATGCACCGCTTACCGGTCGTGTTTCGCTCGACTGATGTTTTACATATTGGCGAATGACGTTGTTTGTCGGCAAAACATCTGCGTGAAGTGCGGTGCCTGCATCGACCGCTTGGCCGTTTGATAGAAGATGGAAATCCTGATTCGCAAGATCAACAAAACCCGGCGATGTGCCGATCACGAAGGTGCTGCCGCCCGAAACGCTGCCGTCGAAAGCTCCCTCGAAAGAATTTCGCCATCCCGTTTTTGACCAATTATTTGTGAGCGACAAAATGCCGGATTCGGCAAGCATCGCAAGGCTTGTTCCGGGGTTCACGGTGTATAAAATATTATTGCGCGCGTCGCAAGTTTCGGCGTTGGTCGAGAGGCGAAAAACGACCGTGTTGCCCGAACGGGTCGAGACTATCGTGTTGTTGTAAAAATAAAGTTTGCCTTTTCTATAATCTGCGGTCGTGCCGCTGTCGCCGCCGTAATGCGTTATCTGATTATTGCCGCCATCGGGCTTTATCAACACGTTTCCGTAAACGAAAGTCTTGCCATATTCGGGCGAATTGACGATCACGGTGCTGTCTTCGGCATCGACAAGATCGAGATTGCGATTTCCGCCCTCGATCCAATTGTAACGTGCGACGAATCCTGCCGAGCGATCTTTCAAGTTGTTGCCGTTAGCCCCGGAACGAAGCGGCCCAAAGCGGTTGTATTGAAAGGTAATCCCCAATGCCTCGGTATAATTATTATGCTCGAATGCGCTTCCCGCATTGCCGTTTCCATAAAGATAATTGCCTTCAACTAGAATGTTTCGCGACGGCGTCAGATCAAGCGAACCGATAAAAAGCCCGTTGCCGCCATCGGTGATGATGCAGTTGCGGATGGTAAGATTTTCAGCCTTTTCGACGTATATCGGTGCGGCGTTTTGAGTATAACTTTGTGTTTGTCCGTTGAAACGGGCGAACTGATAGCCTTGATATGCTCCGCGAACCTCGAGGTTTTCGATCGTGATGTATTTCGGCATCGTGTCCGCCGGAATATTCGCACCGCCGATCTTGATCGTGCCGCGATTTTCATTCCAGTAATTGAGATTCGTCGGCGTAACCGCTCCGTTGCCGTCGATAACCGGACGCTCGCCGTTTGGCCCCAAAACGCCGCGAATCGTGATCGGCTGGCTCGCTGTTCCTTGTCTGCAAATCACCCATTTTTCTTTATATGCCGCTGCTTTCCAATAGATCAAAACCGTGTCGCCGGGCTGGAGCGTCGCCCACGGAACCTCGGCGATCGTGTCCAACGCGGTGTTCGGT
>JBOGOW010000649.1:0-1955 GCA_050748285.1 Pyrinomonadaceae bacterium | reverse complement strand
CTGTTGCCCGATGTTGCGCGTATCGCCCTTACTTACGTGCGGGCTTCTGCATTGGAACGCGGACATTCCTGTCCGCAGCCGGGCTTGCGGCATTTGTTTGCACGGAGATGCGCGTATCGCCCTTACTTACGTGCGGGCTTCTGCAATGGAACGCGGACATTCCTGTCCGCAGCCGGGCTTCTGCAGAGGCTTACTTGATATTTCCCGACCCGAACATTTATCATTAGTGATTCGCGGAGAGGTGCGAGAGTGGTTGAATCGGGCAGTCTCGAAAATTGCTGTACCTTAACGGGTACCGTGGGTTCGAATCCCACCCTCTCCGCCATCGAATTTTGGATTTGCGATATTGAATTTTGGATTCCAAAATATAATCCAGCGAAGTTTGCTGTTTGAAATTTTTGTATCAAGCCAGGGGTTGACCAAATTAACAATACTTAGGAGAAGATCTTATGCCAATTAGCAAGAGGTTATCGGCCGAGTTTTTGGGCACATTATGGTTGGTTTTCGGTGGCTGCGGCAGCGCGGTCCTCGCAACGGCGTATCCCAACACGGGGATCGGTTTCGCCGGCGTAGCACTCGCATTCGGTTTGACCGTATTGACCGGCGCTTATGCGCTCGGACATATATCGGGCGCGCATTTCAATCCCGCGGTTTCGCTTGGGCTCTGGGCGGGCAAACGCTTTCCTTCCAACGACTTGGTGCCGTATATCGCCGCACAGGTTTTGGGCGCGATCGCCGGTGCCGGTTTGATCTATTTGATCGCCAGCGGAAAGGTCGGCTTTTCGATGGCAGGCGGATTTGCGGCGAACGGATTCGGAAATACGGCGGGCTCGCCGGGATCATATACGGCTCTTGCGGCGTTCATCGCTGAGGTCGTTACAACATTCTTTTTTGTGATCGTTATCTTGGGTGCAACGCATGGCCGTGCTCCGAAAAACTTTGCACCGCTTGCGATCGGCTTTTGCCTGACGCTGATCCATTTGATCACGATCCCGGTTACGAACACGTCCGTCAACCCGGCTCGTTCGACAGGGCAAGCGATATTTTTGGCGATATTCGGCAGCAGTTGGGCGGTTTCGCAGCTTTGGATGTTTTGGATAGCCCCGATCCTCGGCGCCATGCTCGCCGGATTCTTTTTCACATGGCTTGCTGATGACGATGCACCGACGCCGGAACCGGTCGTCGGCGATGAACCGGTTGTTGAGGACGACGCGGAGTAAATTGAATGTCAAAGGTTTTGCCGCTCTATCAGGACCTCGTGCCGAATTATCCGACAAGCAAGGATGCGGTCGCGGTACGTGCGGCGATCGGCGGAGCGGTTGACAAATCATGGTACGAAAACACGTGCATTATGCGGGTGAGCAAGGCGATGAACTATGCAAATCACCCGATTCCGCCGGATACGGCGATATTCAAAACGCGTAAAGGCGCCGATGGAAAATGGTACGGGCTCGGCGTTCAGCAATTTTGGGAATATCTCGAAAAGAATTACGGCAAGCCGACCGTTTATGCTGAGAAAGATAAAGCCACGGGCCGCATACCGTATGATAAATTCAAGGGCTATCAGGGCATTATCGGCTTTCGCGTAAAAGGTTGGAAGGATGCTTCGGGGCACTTCACTCTATTCGACGGTTTCAACCTGTTGTATGGCGGCGATGCACATAATTATTGGGAAATTTCGTTCAAAGCAGGTCTCTGGCGTGCCGGTGCGAATTTTGTTACAAGTCCCGATGTTTGAAAATTAAGTTTGCGGAAAGGTGCAGGAGCGGTTGAACTGGCAGCACTGGAAATGCTGTGAACCTCAAAAGGGTTCCGTGGGTTCGAATCCCACCCTTTCCGCCATAATCTAAAGGAGATGGCATGATGAATTGAGACGGTGGCGGATTATACTCTGATGTTGAAAGTACGTCGGAGTAGAGAGGCTTGAAGCTGAATATTTTCATGTGGCTTTTGAC
>JBOGOW010000648.1:0-1963 GCA_050748285.1 Pyrinomonadaceae bacterium | reverse complement strand
TCACGATCCCGTCGGGCGTTACCGTAACGATCGGCGATTCGGCTCTCGAAGTTAAAGGACCGAAGGGTTCGCTTTCGACGCCGATCCCGAATGGCGTTACATTCAAACAGGAAGACGGAAACCTTGTCGCCGAACGCGCGGGCGACGATCAGGCGGCGTTTCATGGTTTGGCACGTGCACTTGCGAATAATGCAGTTGTTGGCGTGACCGAAGGATTTACAAAAGCGATGGACCTTGTCGGTGTCGGATACAAGGCCGATGTTCAGGGCAAAAAGATCGTATTTTCGCTCGGCTATTCGCACCCGATCGAATTTCCGCTTCCCGACGGCATTGAAGCAAAGACGGAGCGTGTAAACACGAAAACGTCGATCAATCAATACCAGTTGACTATCACGTTAAGCGGCATCGACAAGCAAAAACTCGGTCAGGTTGCCGCCGAACTGCACGGTCTAAGAAAGCCGGACGCATACAAAGGGAAAGGCGTTCGATATGCGGATAAGCATTATAAATTGAAACCGGGCAAGACCGGAAAATAAGTGAAAATTGAAAAGTGAAAAGTGAAAAGTTAAGACCGAACTTGTCACTATTTACTATTCACCATTCACTGTTCACTGAGATTATGGGACAGACAAGTAGAGCAGATATACGACGCGGCGTACACAGCCGCATCCGCAAAAAAGTTCGCGGCACGGCCGCAAGGCCGAGGCTTGCGGTTTTTCGCAGCCTGAATCACATTTACGCACAGGTGATCGATGACGATAATGGCAAAACGCTTGCCACGGCATCGACAACCGAAAAGTCTCTTGCGGGATCCGGCGGCGGCAATATCGAAGCGGCAAAACGCGTCGGTGAAGAGGTCGCGAAACGCGCAAAGGCGGCGGGCGTCGAAACCGTTGTATTTGACCGCGGCGGCTATGTCTATCACGGCCGCGTCAAAGCGTTGCTTGACGCCTCGCGCGAAGCTGGATTGAACAAAGCCGAAGCAACTGCAAAGCCGGCGAAGAAAGAAAAGCAAAATGAAGAGTAAACACAGAATTTCTCCGAACGGCTTGATCCTGAAAGATCAGCTTATTCAGATCAATCGCGTTACAAAGGTCGTGAAAGGCGGTAAAAATATGTCTTTTGCGGCGTTGGTCGTTGTCGGCGATGAATCCGGTCACGTCGGATTTGGCACCGGTAAAGCAAAGGAAGTCCCGAACGCGATCAAGAAGGCGGTCGAGGCGGCAAAGAATAATCTTATCCGTGTTCCGCTTATCGAAGGAACGCTGCCGCATGAATTGATCGGCGAATACGGAGCAGGTCGCGTTTTGTTAAAACCGGCCGCTGAAGGTACGGGCGTGATCGCCGGCGGAGCGGTTCGTGCTGTTTTGCAGTCATTGGGAGTTCATAATGTCCGCACCAAGATCCTCGGTTCGGCGAACGCACATAATGTTATTCGCGCTACGTTCAACGGCCTTTCACGAATGAAGGATCCGATCGAGGTTGCGCGACTTCGCGGCAAGCAGGTTGAAGAGTTAATCTAAATTTGCGATTTTTCGAATGTCGATTTGCGATTGCAATTCGAAATTCGAAATTCGAAATTCGAAATTGAGAAATGGCAAAGAAAAAAGAAAACGAGGGCAATATTACGATCCAGTATTATAGAAGCTCGATCGGGTATGCAAAAACGCAGAAAGAGATAGTGCGCAGCCTCGGCATTACGAAATTGAATCAAAAGGTTACGCGCCCCGATTCGCCGGCAATGCGCGGTGTGGTGGCGAAAGTGCCGCATCTGCTGCGGATTGTTGAATAGACATTAGATATTAGTCATTTGTCATTGGTCCTTTGTCCTCTAGTTATTCGGTTACGAATTTCAAAACGCGAAGGACAAGGGGCAAAGGACAAGGGACAAAAAGATGGCTTTATCATTAAATAATTTACACCCGGCTCCAGGTTCGACGCATAAGAAAAAGCGTGTTGGACG
>JBOGOW010000647.1:0-1985 GCA_050748285.1 Pyrinomonadaceae bacterium | reverse complement strand
ATTCAAAGAAGCTGGGATAACATCCCGGTAAGATACAATGGACAAACCGTATGGGCCGAATTCACGGCAACATCTGACGGCTATTCGGGATATATTCCAAGAAACGCTGCCTATATCGGCGGCGGACGAATACAGCCCGTAGGTTATGGCGGTCCGCCGCGATTCTCGCCAAGCCGCGGAAATTCCCCGCCCGATACCAATATCGGGCAGCTTAACGGAGTAACCGATCTTAGCGAGAGGGATCTGTTACAGAATGCCCCGCAGCAGCAAACGCGAGAAACACCCGGAAGTCTGCTTGGTCTTGCAATACAAGATGCAATAGAGGCACTTAAGAGCAAAACATGCCGAAATCTGTTCGGAAGCAACGTTGATCCTGAGTCGGAACTATTAAGGTATTCAGAATATCCTAGTAATGTCTTAGGATCATTGACATTAGGCGATTTGGGTGCATACCAACAAACGAGAGACGCGAGTGGAAATTTGACGGGTAGGAGCTCATCGCTTGGCGCAGTGACAACAGGGATACTTGGCAGTTTTGTTAACGCGAATGGGGCACGGATTAGTAGATTTGATGGTGCCAATATTGTAATTAACAACAATGCCAATGGGGCATTCATCTCCGGTTATAGGGACTACTTAGGGGTTGGAGCAACTGATCAAGTATATCGTGCTATAACGATTATCCACGAATTGGGCCATGCTCTTCGAATAAGATTTGGTGCATATGAATCACCAATTGTAGATGACACAGGACCGGGCACTGAGGGTTACTCGAGGGCAAATAGTGATCTTGTGTACGCAGCGTGCTTTAGCAATACGGGCAACTAAGGACTTTATGAACAAGTTAATTTTCGTGATCACAGCATTGTGTTTATTGTTCACACTACCTTTTTCGATTTCTTCGCAGGAAGTTAAGTCGGTTTTGATAGACGGATCGGTTTTAGACGAAAATTCGGCGTACGTTACGGACGCAGAACTCACAGTTGTGGATTTGGCTACGCATCGTTCCTACACAACAAAGTCAAATGAAGATGGTCGGTACAATATTTTCCTGCCGCCAAGTTCTTATCAAATTTTGGTAAAGAAATTTGGATTTTGTCCTGAAAAAAGGGCCAATATAAATCTCAATAAGGATGCCAAAATCACTGTCAATCTGAGGCTAATTGCTTGTTCGATCGCAAACGTTATAGTAGTCGGACCTGAGAAACAGGACAGTGGCAGCTTTGATCGGATTGTATTTCCTTATTTCCAAGAAGAGATAAATCTGGACAAAAAAGGTCCGACAGTGAATATTCAATATGGCAATAAGATTTCCAACAACGGAAAGGTTAGTTATCACGAAATCATAGGACCGAACAAGAATAAAATATTAGTTCAGCTTGCATACCGCAATTTACGAGTTACCTCTCAGTCGATTGAACTTTCTTCGAAGAATTCCTTTACCGCCATTGGTGAGGTTACTTTTGAAGACGGACAGACAAACCGAAAATTTGAAGAAGTATCTTTTTCGTTAGAAAGTGGCTTGTACAAGGTATTGCCGCAACCTATAAAATCGAAGCGGAGACGGTAATCGATAACAGTCTTCTGACGGGACATCAGGTGATCGACATCGATGGGGCAACGGTTACGACATCGCTGATACAGGTACTGGTGCAGAACCATCCGAACGGAAACATATCGAACACCTATGTCGGCGAGAGCGGCTGGCGGGAAGGCCTCTCCATCGCCACCGAGGATTGGGCGGACGGCACGACCGGGTTTGCCCGCCAACGCTGGACGTGGACTGCGTGGAACGCAGGACGGAGGGAACGCGGACACTCCTGTCCGCAAAAACCCGCGCGTGGTAGAAGCCCGCGTGGGCGACGGAGTGAACACAAAACGCACGACGATCGAATATCTTCCGGTCTCGCAAGGTTCGACCACTGCGCTCTTTGGTCTAGTAAGCGCCGTGAATGTTTACGACAGCGATCTTTCGACCGTCATCA
>JBOGOW010000646.1:0-1986 GCA_050748285.1 Pyrinomonadaceae bacterium | reverse complement strand
GTCCTCAGCCAAATCCAATGTGGAGCTGAATTCAGCATCGGCAAACAGGCGATCTTCGAATGCATCGAACATTTCTCCTGATAGTTCGCCATGCAGATAGCTCACCATTTCGTTTGTTTCTTCGTCTTGCAGATCCATTGTGAGTGCAAATTTTTGTGACGTTACGTCGGGGCGCAAACCCCTTTCAATTTATACTGGCAATTTTTTCAAAAATGCGCCGAAAAAAGATCAAAAAAATATCAGTGCTGTTTCATACAATCTGAGATACATAACTCCAACTTGTCTCGAAGCCTTACAGCGCGGTTCCGAAGCGCGTTTTGGGCGATGCCCATTTGGCCGGCAAGCCGCTGTCGTGACTCAATCTTTTCCCGCTTCTCGCCCTGGTAATATTTAAGTATCAGATCTCGGTTTTCTTCCGGCAATGCATTAAGACAATGGTCAAGGCATTTCATCGTGTTTTCCTTTTCATTGTGCTCGGAATCGGTCTTTGCCTCGATATTCTCAGGAATGCCGCTTGTTATTTTCGACAAAGGAGATTTTCGAAGCTCAAGAACGACCATTCTGGCAACGCCGAGCGCATATGTGCTTATATTTTCAATCGCGTCGCCGCTTTCCAGCTTTCGCGCCAATCTGTTAAGCACGTCGTCTGCCGCTTCGTCTGCGACTGCAAAGCCCCGCGTTTCGAAAAAACGAACGAGATTTCGCCGCAGCCGCAAATATTCCTCACCGGCTGCATCGCGATCAGGCGAAAGAGTAAGCAACAGTCGTTCAAATGCTCCCTGATTCAACCGCCAAATCGGACGTCTTGGACTCTCGCTATTCATTATGGCTGCAAGCGCTCCAATCTCGATTTAAGCAAAAAACAAAACGTATATAATTCTTTTGGATCGATGCGATTATAATAGCGCCCTTTACCTCAAATCTGATAACGCTTTGTGCGGGAGCGCCGTGTTTCATTTTTTTTTCAATGACAAGCGCTAATAACCGTGAAAATGCTGCTGTGCGTCAATAATGCTAAGATTTGAATTAAACCAACTGAGATACTCATGACGTGTTGGCCTCCCCTTGTCGATTTGAACAATAATGCCCGAGCTTGCATCAGATTATTTAACACAGAAAGAGGCTGCAAGACAGAGAACCCAGCCGTTCCGCGTATGGCTTGCGGCGGCGTTCCTCGTCGCTGTTTGGGTAGCGTTGATAATTATGCCTGCGTTATTTTTGGGGAACGGCGTGCAAGGCATTTCGGGGTCGCTCTATTCATTTTTCGGTTATGTTTGCCACCAAATTCCAGAGCGCTCGCTTCATTTATTCGGCCATAAAATGGCCGTCTGCTCGCGTTGTTTCGGAGTCTATTTTGGATTGCTGTTCGGACTATTGATCTATCCGTTATGGCGGAAGCTCGATGATATCGAGCCGCTGCCGAGGTTTTGGCTATTCCTTTCGCTTGTTCCGATAGGCGTCGATTGGTCGCTCGGCGTTTTTGGAATTTGGGAAAATACGCATGCTTCGCGTTTTTTCACCGGCGCGATCCTCGGCGTCGCCTGCGCTGTATTCATCATTCCGGCATTGGTCGAGATCGTTAGGAACCTGACGCGAAAGCGGCATCCGAACATTCGTTGACTATTTCTCGTAGAAGTATCAGAATTTAGATTCACGGTTTGAGTTATGGGATTTACAAAAGAAAGTGCGGTCGATGCGGCAAAGAATGATCTTGCGAAACGTTTGAAGGTGAACGCGAGCGAGATCGATGCTTCGGTAAGCGAAGTTGATTTTCCGGACATGTCGTTAGGTGCTGCGGAAAAAGGCGAGATGTCTGCGCAGATGATCGCAAGCGGATGGAAGATCGGCCTCTCGGCAAACGGCAAATCTTACGAATATCGCGGCGATAAATATCAGCTTCGGTTGAAGGGATTCGAGGGTCGGAATGTGAAGGTTTCGTAGCGAAAGGAACGCGGACATTCCTGTCCGCAGTCTTGACATAAAGAA
>JBOGOW010000645.1:0-1989 GCA_050748285.1 Pyrinomonadaceae bacterium | reverse complement strand
AAGCTGCGTTGTCATGGTACCGGTGACGACATCGCCAACCTGGGTCAGCAGCAGCGTGCCGTTGAGTGTTTGTCCCGGAACGTCGATTGTAATGTTATAGCTGCCGCCGACATTCGCGACATTTGAGGGCGGCGGAGTGCCGCCTGTCTGCCTGCCGCCAGGCCCGCGGCCACCGCCCGGAGCCGGACGCGGCTGTTCCTTTTGCTCGAAGAGCTTGCCGTCAACAATGATATAAGGGACGAATCTTTCCGTCGTAAAAATGTCGTTCTTAACGATAGCGAGATTTGCGATCTTGCCTTTTTCTATCGACCCGAGACGGTCGCCGACATCGAGTATTTCCGCCGCCGAAAGCGTCATCGCTCTAACCGCCTGATCTTTTGCCAATCCGTTCTCAACCGATTTTCCGGCGTTCGTAAAGAAGTCGTTCATAGCGGTCAATCCGCCGGATTGAAAGGCGAATTTCACGCCGGCCTGTTGTAATTTCGCCGCCGTTTTCGGAACTTCAGCCCGGAATTTGAGCAGCGAAATATTTTCGGGATCCGCATCCGGTGCCGCAGCTGTAGTCCGCTTTGGAAAATTCATTGATAGCAAAACCGGTACGTTTTGAGCCTTTAAACGATCGGTCAGACTGCCCGCAGCCTGTCCGCCGGCGATTATCGCCTTGAGGTTGAATTCCTTCGCTAGATCGAGCGCGCGAACGATCTCGTTCTCCGAGTTTGCGTTAAAAATTATCGGCATTTCGCGGTTTATCACCGCGAAAAGAGCTTCGAGCGACTTGTCGTCGTCGGGCCGCTTCATTCCTTTTGGATTTGCGTTGTAAGCTTTTTGCCAATCCTGCAAACGACGGGCGTCATAAAACATCTGCCGCAACGCGGAAAAAGTTCCGAGCAGCGAACCGGGATACGTTCCCGGAATCGTCGCAAACGAAACATGCTCGGCAAACGGAGCCTTTATTAGCATCTCGGAGACATTTTCGCCGGCAAGGTTGATTATTGCCGACTGCCCATTAAAAATTCCGGTACGTCCAACTGTTAGTGTAGTCGTAAACCCGGCGTTCCTGATCGCTTCAAATTGTGATTCGTTTCCGCTAAGATCGTCAGAGACCGAAACTTCCGGCCGTAGTCCGGCGGGATAATTCGAGTTCGACGTCTGCGCCTGCTGAGCGGCCTGTTGGGCTGCTTGGCCGCCGCCGCCCGGACCGCCGCCGGTCGGTGTTGTCGGTCTGGCTTGCAAACCGGCGCTCGATAGAGCGTCAAAAAATCCCGGATAAACCGTTAACCCGGAGGCGTCGATGATCTGCGCGTCGGCGGGCGGGTTTACGCTCGCTCCAACCGATTCGATCAAACCGCCGCGAACGACGACAGTTCCGCGTTCGATAGTGGCGCCCGAAACCGTTACGATGCGGGCATTCGTTATCGCGATCGATTGAGCACCGATCGAAACAACACCGAATACACACATTGCCGCGCAAGCGTACAAATAAAGCTTCAAGTTCATATCTTTGGTCAAAAAGGAAAATTGTGAACGTTTATAGTGAATTGTCTAGGCAAGAGAATAAATGAAAAATCCCAGATTGCAAAACGAAAGATCGCCCGATGGGAAGACTTTACAAAAACTTACGAAACCGGAACGCGGACATTCCTGTCCGCAGTTTTCCTATGCACGCACGTTCACACTCGCGTTTCAGCCGGTATCGTCAACTTCTAACTCACGGCGTCGTGAAAAATTACGCCGAGTGTATGTCGATGTCCGCTGAGAACTCCGCTGACGCCGTGTTTCATATTTACGCGGTAATAGCCTTTGCTTCCCTTTACCGGTCGAAAATTTGTTGTAAAGATTATCATGTCGCCTTTTCGAGGTTTTAGCACTATGACCTTTGACTGCGAACGCGGGATTTGCTCCGTCAAAACAAACTCGCCGCCGGTGTAATCCACGTCCGGTTCATTGAGAAAAATCGCCAACTGGATTGGGAAATAAACCTCGCCATAC
>JBOGOW010000644.1:0-2000 GCA_050748285.1 Pyrinomonadaceae bacterium | reverse complement strand
GTTACGAGTGTCGGCGTCTCGAAATTCGCGGCAAATTTGTGCGGCGACCATCGAGCATACATCGCGGGATTTTCCCACGGCATTCCCTTGAATTCCCAATTTGGAAACCAAAGCTCTTCTGTCGCGGTCGCCATCGAATCAAGATTGTAAACTCCGGCATGTGAAACAAATACTTTGAATTTAAAACGCGGATCGTTGTTATGTCCGAGCAGCCAATCGACCGCATATCCGCCGTAACTTGCACCGGCAGCGCCGATTCTTGACTTGTCGATGTAAGGCCGCTTTATCACGTTCGCGATTCCGCTCTTAATATCGATCATCACCTTGCCGCCCCAATCGCCCGAAATATCGTTTACGAATTTCTGGCCGTAACCGGTCGAGCCGCGCGGATTCGGCATAAAAACGACATAGCCCGCGTTAGCAAAAATTTGAGCATTCCAGCGATAGCTCCAACTGTCGCCCCAAGCGCCCTGCGGCCCGCCGTGGATCAAAACTAGCAGCGGATATTTTTTGCCAGCGTCGAACGAAGCCGGTTTGACCACAAAACCATGGATCGTCGCATTGAGCGCACCTTTCCATTCGATATCTTCGACATCCGCAGGATCAAGCTGCCGCGTTGTTTGCTGATTAAAGTTTGTTAAGGCTGCAACATTTCGACCGTTTGTCGTCGCGCTTATGATCTCGGCAGGCGAACTCAACGTACTCGATGCAAAAACCAAAAGCTTGCCATCGTTTGACACGTTCAGGCTGCCCGATGAACCGAATGTTAGCAAAGGCTTGACGTGTGTAGCGATGCGAAGCCGAAAATCAGGCTCGACCGGAACGGTGAAGATCGGCGACCGACCGCGTTCACCGGCTGTGAAATAGATCGTCTTGCTGTCGGTCGAAACCGCGATCTCATCGACCTGTTGATCGAACCCGATCGTAAGTTCAACCGTTTCGCCGGTAGCGCGGTTATAGCGTATTATTCGCCAGCGGTCGGCCTCGAATTTCGCCGTCGCCTGTGATCGATACAAAATATATTTGCCGTCCGGCGTGTAAACCGGGCCCGCGTCATAGCCTTTATTTGCGGCGGTGATATTTTTTTGCGATTTATCGAAAAGCGACGCGATTATGATGTCGCTGTTTGTCGAGGTCGCCTCGACCTTGTCAGGATTTTTAAGAAACGCTATCTCTTTTGAATCCGGCGAAAATGCGTAATCGACGCCGGTGCTTGCTGCATACGGCGGCGAATCAAAATCGCCGGGCGTGAAATCGACCGCGTTTCCGCCCGATGTCGGGATGACAAATACGTGCGTTCGTTTTCGGTCGCGCCATTCGACCCAATGCTTGAATAGCAACCGTTCCGTAACATGGGCCTTAACCTTGCTCGATTCTTCTTTAGCGTCCTCGGCCTTGTTGCAATCGTCATTTGTGCATTCTGGAAAAACATCCGAATTGAATGCGATCCATTTGCTGTCGGGCGACCAAACGGGATTTCCCGCGCCGCTTGATATTTGTGATATTTGTTTCTTTTTGCCGCCGTCCGATTCCATTGTCCAAACCTGTCCGCCGGTCGTGAATGCGATCAGTTTTCCATCGGGCGACCATCGCGGCGCACTTGACGAAGACGTTCCGGTTGTAAGTTGTTTAGGGGCTGAATTAGGTCTATCTATCGAGAGCGTATAGATTTGATTGATCGCGCGGTTTGCGTTCATATCTACATCGCCTAAGGCGAACGCGACCGTTTTACCATCGGGCGAAAGCTGCGGATCGGACACGCGTCTGACACGCATCATGTCATCGAAACTGAATGGCCTCTGAGCGATTGCGGGAACAATCGTGAGCAAACAAAGAACGAAAATTGAAATCTGACGTTTCATAATTTGAAGTACGGCGGTTTCAAGGTTCAAGTGCAACCGAGGGTAGTTTAACAGACCAGAAGGCATTAAAGTCAAAAGCACCTTTTGGAAGGAAGAGTTCGGCGGGGCATTTCCAGGCGAGAGATTTACGAGGGCGGG
>JBOGOW010000643.1:0-2006 GCA_050748285.1 Pyrinomonadaceae bacterium | reverse complement strand
AATTGCGGTAATTCTGATCGGCGGAATCGTTTCCGACGCAGCCGCTCAGTCCCGCGATCCGTTCGCAAAGCCGGGTTGGGCCCGAAAGCCCGCCGACAGAACAGGTCCCGGCGGAACACCAGGGAAAGCGAATGGCGGCTCGTCCGTCACTCTCGGCCTGCCGCCAATCGACAGTCGGATCGATTATTACAAACGCATTCGCGAGGTTGCAGCCGCCAACGGGCAGCCGCTTCCCAAGGTGACAAGCGTTCTTAGCCTGAGCGAAATGGCCGTAATCGGCATCTTCAAGACTCCGCGCGGTTATGCGGCGATGGTCGAAGCAGTTCCCATCAAGCTCTCATACACGATCTATCCGGGTGAAAAATTCTTTGACGGACAGCTCGTTGCCGTGGAAGAGAACCGGCTGGTTTTTAGGAAAGTTTCGAAGATGAGCAATGGCAAATTCGTCTCAACAGTCGAGAACAAGACGCTTCGCAAATTCACAGATCGCGAACAATTACAGGGAACGGCTGCTGTCGATTCAGACAATACGGCCACGATCGAGTCGCCAAGACCGGTAGAATCGGGACCGAAAGCGGAGGCAATGTCGCCCGTAGAGATCGTTTCGCCATTCGATGAAATGAATAAGCAAACAACAAAGTCTGCCGATTCCGCAAAACCTTCAAAGTCGAAAAAACCGACGAAGGTCGCAAGAAAAGGAAAGAATTGAATATAGTCCAAACTTCTAGCGGGACGGTACGTCCGTATTGTCCCCAAAATGAAACCCCCAACGGAGGAAACATGAATTCTCGCAAATCACTCAGCGGCCTTCTGCGCAAGGCAATCGCCGCAAGCACATTGATCGGTATTTTTGCAGTCGCAGCGGCGGCGCAGAAGATCGATCCAAGCCAACAGGGCAAACATTACGGCGACCCCGGATTTGTCGGCGAATCGGCAAGCCTGAACGTCGTGAATGCCGACATCCGCGACATTCTTAACTATCTGACCGAGCAATACGGGATAAATTTTATCATCGACAAGTCGGTCAAGGCTGTGCCGGTAACGGTGAATGTATCGCAGGTACCATGGAACATCGCTCTCGATTCGGTGATGCGTTCGCAGGATCTCGGCATACAGGTCAACGGCAACATTCTTCGCGTCGCAGATTCGAAGACGCTTGCTACCGAAGGTGAGATATTTCGCCTTCAGCAGGATAACCAGCTTGACACCTCGCCGCTTTACACAGAATTTATTCGTTTGAATTATGCTCGAGCATCCGGTGCAATTTCGCGCGGCACACCGACAACCGGAACGCCGGCGGGCAGTTCGGGCGGTTCAACTTCAACAAGCGGCTCGACCGGCAGTGCCGCCGGTACGGGATTGCTTCCGATCATAAAGCGGCGCCTGTCGCGCCGCGGTTCGATCGAGATCGATGACCGCAGCAATTCGCTGATCATAACTGATGTTCGCGAAAATATCGACGCCATCAAACAGCTGGTTGGGATACTCGACCAACCGGAACCTCAGGTTGAAATAGAGGCTCGGATCGTGGTTGCAACTCGCAGCTTCACCCGATCGCTTGGCGCACAATTATCGGCAAGTGTCGGCGGTGCCAGGGGCAGTGGCGGAACCCTCGACACAGTACTTAGCGGCCCTGCATCTACCAATACATTTTTTAATCTTACAACAGGCGTGTTCGGCACCGCCCGAATCGATCTGGCAATATCCGCCGGTGAACAAAAAGGCCAAGCCAAGGTCGTTGCCACGCCACGCGTTACAACATTAAACAATCGCAAGGCTAAGATCGAAAACTCAACAAAGATTCCGATCACTACGGTGCAGCCGGGACAATCGGCCAACGGTGTCCTGCTTTTCACGACCACCTACATAGATGTTCCCCTGAAATTGGAAATCACTCCGCAAATTACCGATGTCGGTACGGTCGTTCTTGATGTTTTGGCCGAGAATGCTTCTGTCTCAACATTAACCGGTGCCGTAGCTCCGGCTATCAAAAGCCAGTCTATGGA
>JBOGOW010000642.1:0-2012 GCA_050748285.1 Pyrinomonadaceae bacterium | reverse complement strand
CCGTATAGGTCGCCGCCAACACGTCACATATTGCGAATGAGAGAACGAATATTGTTGTAAAGAAAATGTTTTTCATTTTAGTAATCCTCCTTCTACTTTTTAAATCAATCTGAGAAAGCCGCGAGCGGCCGCTGGTCAACGACCGCTCGGAATTTCTTACGGCAGCGAGATTCTCATTATCCTGCCGGTAAAGATCTCGGTTACAAACAGATCGCCGCTATGCGGGTCGCGGGCCATGCTTGTGGGCGAGATCAGGCTGTCGGAAATGAGCGTCGGCGGTCCGGCGGGCGTGTCGAAACGCTGTAGGCGTCCCGGAGCTCCCATCAGCATATTGGCGCTGAATTCCAGCGTGTAAGCCGTTGAGCAAAAGCCGCCTTCGTCAACCGGCAAAACGTCGATCGCCGACCGTAGTCCGCCGATAAGCTGCGATTCGACGCCGCTTTCCAGATCGTACTGTCGGACATCCGCGACGCCGTCGGGAAACGGAAAACCGGTTAAGAATGTTACGAGCAGCTTGTTGTTGAAAAGACGCAAACTGTCGGGAACCGGGTCGATGAATGGCGGCCCCATCGGAAAGTTTGGATTCGGCCTTGACGGATACGTTATGAGCGTTCCGATTTCGCCGTCATCCAGATCTGCCGTTCGGATCATGTTCTGCGATGCGTCCGCCACGTACAGCGTGCCTCCAGTCACGACCAGTCCGAAGGGATTCGAGTTTCGAACCAGATCAGGAAACCCGGGTCGCGGAGCGGGCGTGAAATCCGGAAAATCGGCAACTACTCTCAGCCGTCCGCGCCGCAAAGGGTGGCCAAGCAGTATGGTCTGGCCGTTTGCTAGCCGCGCGTGATCGGCCGTCGTAAGGTGATAATTCAACTGATGCAGAAATAAGCCGAACGGCGGCAGCCTAAGTTCAAGAACCGTGCTGAAAATCGGGGAATTGAGGTTCGGATTCGGCAGCTCGCTGCCGGGAGCAGGCCCGGCTATCGTGGCATTGCCGACGCCTATCGCAATATAGAGTTTGTTGCCGACAACTGCGATTGCCGACGGCCCCGATGGGTCTGCATTAGGAGCGGCCGCGCCCGAAGGCAAACCGTCTATTACAGTAAATCGGCTGCCGTTTCTCGTAACAAGGGACACTCGCCCATTGTTGGGAATGGCCGGGTTTCCGGCTTCCGATACGAGGAAAATTTCCTGACGCTGGACATGGATTATTTTTTGAGGTGCATTAAGCCCCTCGGTAAACACAGTCGTCGTCTGGGCGTGAATTTCCTGAGCGAAACCCGCCAAAAGTACGGCGACGCAGATGTGTGTAAATTTCTTTAGAAACATGGTAAATCCTCCTGAAATTTTGTGTCGAAAAATAACGCGACACAGGCTAAAAAAAAGACTCATTATTCTTTCGGAATCAACAAACCGCGATTTTGCAGCGGATGATTTCGCGAAACCAATTTGACCGTTGCCGGCGAAAAGTCCTGCCCTCGCTCATGCAGATTGAGGGCAGGTTAAGCAGCCCGCGGAATTTCTGCCGGTGCTTATAAACCACCAAACCGCGTTCCGACGCTGGTGGAGCAGCCGATGATGCCGGTCGGGATACCGTTTACGTCAAAAATCTGAGTAGAACTGTCCGTCGTAATCTCGTCACCGCTCTCGCTCAGTACCAAAATCCCTTCCGCTTCCTGTTTTCCAATGAACGCGCCGGTCGAGTTGTAGCGCAGGTGAACAAACTTGAACGAAAAATCGCTCCAACCCCTTTCACGTTTCCACAGTCCGTGACTGGGGCTGCGCGTAAGTGTGATCTGGGCATTTTGAAACCAGGCAGACAGCGTGCTGTCTCTGTGAAAAGTGAATAAGGCTTGAAAGGCAGCATTAGGAATGGGATCTCCTGTGGTGCAAAAGCGAGGCGTGACCGTCACTTCCCACACGCCGATGAGCGTCCTTCTGTGATTTCTGCTATTTAACAAATCAGCGCTTACCTGCTCGTTTCCGTTTTCTTGACCGTCGCTATCCTGTGC
>JBOGOW010000641.1:0-2026 GCA_050748285.1 Pyrinomonadaceae bacterium | reverse complement strand
CCCTTACTTCGTGCGGGCTTCTGCAAATCTTTGGTAGGCCGTGCAGGGATCGAACCTGCGACCCACGGATTAAGAGTCCGTTGCTCTACCAACTGAGCTAACGACCCAAAGACCTACGGATTATAACAAGCCGCACGCGCCGCTGTAAAGCCGCTTGTATTTTCGATCGTTTCGTGTCATTTGTTCTATCGTGGCGATCGGGATTGATTTTTTTGGTTTCGAGTTTTGAAAACTCTTCGATAGACAAGCAGAGCACGCTTTCGCAACAGCAAGACGCCTTGTATAATCAAAAATTACAATTCATTTTCATCCACATCAAAAGACCGGTTTAATGTGCTACGTCCGCGATGGAGAAGCAGTGTTTTCGCCGACCTGCACCCTTTTTCTTACAACCGGGTTGAAACGCGAAAATCCCGCTGGCTTGAAAGTTAGTGTCCGCGTTCCTTTTTTATGAAATTTCCTAGAGCATCTGGAATCTTGCTTCATCCGACGTCGCTGCCGGGCGCATTCGGCATTGGCGATCTCGGGGCCACGGCGTTTGAGTTCGTCGATTTTCTGGCCGAAGCAAATCAGACTTATTGGCAGATACTGCCGCTCGGCCCGACCGGATACGGCGATTCGCCATATCAATGTTTTTCTGCGTTTGCCGGAAACACGCTGCTGATCTCGCCGGAGAAATTGGTAGAGGACGAATTTCTGACAAGCGAACAGATCGCCGACCGGCCGGATTTCCCGGCGCACAAGGTCGATTTCGGAGCGGTTTACAAATGGAAAAACAAAATTCTGTCGCTTGCCTATGAAGGGCTTCATCATATTACGAGCGTCAACCTCGGAGGGAAATTTGAGTCTTTTGTCCAAGAAAATACTTGGTGGTTGGACGACTATGCGCTCTATCGGGCGATTAAAGCCTGGCAAGATCAAAAGCCTTGGTACGAATGGCCGACGCCGCTTAAACTTCGTGAGCCGGGTGCAATCCTTGCCATCCGCGAACAGCTTTTTGAAGAAATGATGGCTGAAAAATTTTATCAGTTTTTATTTTTCCGCCAATGGGGTCTGCTCAAGCAATATGCAAACAAACTCGGCGTGAAGATCATCGGCGACATACCGATCTTTGTCGCGCTGGATTCGGCGGATGTCTGGTGCAACCAATCGAAATTCAAACTGAATCCCGATGGCAGCCCGCGTGTCGTTGCCGGCGTTCCGCCCGATTATTTTTCCAAAACCGGACAGCTTTGGGGAAACCCGATCTACGATTGGGAGTCGATGCGGAAAGATGAATTTCGCTGGTGGATCGCCCGCGCTGTCTTTACTTTGAAAACCGTCGATGTTGTTCGCGTCGATCATTTTCGCGGGTTTGCCGCAGCATGGGAAGTGCCGGGCGATGACAAGACTGCGGAGAACGGGCGATGGGTCGAGGTGCCGGGCAGGGAGCTTTTTGCGGCGCTTCGCCAGCATTTGGGCGAGCTGCCGATCATTGCCGAAGACCTCGGCGTGATCACGCCGGATGTCGAGGAACTCCGCGACAGCAATGGATTTCCGGGAATGAAGATACTCCAATTTGCCTTTGGCGGCGACGCAAAGAATCATGATCTGCCGCATAATTACATTCCAAATTGCGCCGCCTATACCGGCACGCACGACAACGATACGACTCTCGGCTGGTGGCTTTCGCAGGCCGGCGCCGGCTCGACCCGCGACGAGCAAGACATTTCACGCGAGCGAGAATTCTGCATGAAATATCTCAGCACCGATGGCGATGAAATACATTGGGATTTTATCCGCTCGGTTTGGGCATCGGTCGCCGACACGGCCATCGCGCCGCTACAGGATCTGCTCGGCATCGGAACCGAAGGCCGGATGAATCTGCCTGCTTCCGTCTCGGGCAATTGGTTTTGGAGGTTTCATAAAGATGCCCTGACCCCGGAGATAGCAGCGCGATTGAAAGAACTGACGGAGACCTATGGAAGAGTCGATGGGAAATAATTTAACGCAAAGCACCCCAGCCCGTCCGGGACGGGCGTATGCC
>JBOGOW010000640.1:0-2036 GCA_050748285.1 Pyrinomonadaceae bacterium | reverse complement strand
CTATCACCTCGCTTACAAAATCCACATATGAAAATTGTGCGCGAGAAGTGATCGCCACTACCAATAGTAGTTCTTAGCAGCACTCAGCACTTCAGGCACCTTTTACTTCTTTGTAGTGCGCATAATTGCTCACCACATAATTGGTAGCACCGTGCGAGTTATATCTGCGCACCAAATGTATGTCGGCGATGCTATGGTAGTTTTTCGTGGGCCTATGAGTGGAAATTAGATTCTATATTTTCATCCATACCAAATATTTCAGCTAACCTAGCGGTGAACTGAACTCGCCCTAGCAATTTGAAGCTAAACGGACAATTGCATCGCGACTGCCTGCTTGCTCTCGAAGTAAAAACTTCTGGATTTTCCCAGTTGCGGTTTTTGGCAACTCCGTAAAAATCACCCTGCGAGGGCATTTGAATCGAGCAAGACGGGTCTGGCAGAACACAATTATTTCTGCCTCGGTGGGAGGCTCAATACCACTTTTTAGTTCAACAAACGCGCACGGGACTTCCCCCCATTTGTCATCAGGCTGAGCGACGACTGCGGCATATAAAACAGCTGGATGACAGTGGATGGTTTCTTCGATCTCTACGGACGAGATATTCTCTCCTCCGGAAATAATGACGTCCTTGCAACGGTCGGTAATTTGTACATAACCGTTGGGGTGCACAACTGCTACATCACCAGTATGAAACCAGCCGCCTTCAAAGGCTTTTCGGGTTGCGCTTTCATTCTTCAGATAACCCATCATCACGGTGTTGCCCTTAAGCAGCAGCTCACCGGTTGTTTGGCCGTCTTTTGGTACTGGCTGCAAAGTTTCGGAGTCAGCGACCATTAAGCCTTCGAAGGCTGCCGCACGAGCCCCTTGGCGCACACGGAAAGCGCCTTGCTCGCTCGGTGTTAAATCGTCCCAACCATCTTGCCATACGCAGCTAATCGGGGTGCCGGAAACTTCAGTAATTCCATAAACATGGTCAACCTCGAAGCCTCGTGAGACTACGGCATTGAGTACGGTGGCCGGAGGTGGGGAACCAGCAGTCAGCACTCTAACCGGAGTTTTAAGCGGAGGACGGTCTGCAGCGTTCGCAATCATGGCCATAACAATAGGCGCCGCACAGAAGTGGTCGACACCATAGTTATCTATCGACTCAAACACCGTCTCTGCGGAAACTTTACGCAGGCACACGTGCGTGCCGGCCGCCGCAGTAATAGCCCAGGTAAAACACCATCCATTAGCGTGGAACATAGGTAGTGTCCACAGGTAACGAGGAGCCCGAGAAAGCGGCCAGTTAGTCATCTGCAGCATACTCATGAGGTAAGTGCCGCGATGGCTAGCGACGACCCCCTTTGGATCGCCGGTTGTACCTGAGGTGTAGTTGAGTGCTATCGGCTGCCACTCATCGCTAGGCCATACCCCTTCGAAATCTGGACTACCGTTGCCAATGAAGGTTTCGTAATCGATGTCTCCAATGCTTTTGCAAATGGGCGCCAGGTGGTCATTGATGTCGATGACCAACGGACGGTGCTCAAGGAGCTCAAGCGCGGCATCAGCCAGTGCGCCAAACTCTCGATCCACCAAGAGAAGCTTGCATTCCCCATGACGAAGTATGAACGCCACTCCTTCAGCATCCAGGCGGTAGTTAACGGTATTCAGAACCGCGCCGCAAAGGGGTATCCCAAAATGCGCTTCGAGCATGGCCGGTGTATTGGGAGACAGAATTGAAACGGTGTCTCCAGCACCCATTCCCTTTTTGGAAAGAGCTGAGGCCAGTCGATAGCAACGTTCGCGGGTCTCACTCCAGGTTCTGCGAAGTTCACCATGCACCACAGCTACCCGATCCGGGTGCACGAGAGCTGCCCGATCAAGAAAACCAAGTGGAGTCAGGGGCAAATAGTTTGCCTTGCAGTGTTCAAGCCCATTCTCATAAGCACTAGGCTTCATGGTGTTGTCTCCTTATTATTGTGATGAAAAGTGGAAAACGCGCTCACCGGCTCGCGATCAGTGACCAAGGTGTTCTCGATACTGGACTCGTCGG
>JBOGOW010000639.1:0-2036 GCA_050748285.1 Pyrinomonadaceae bacterium | reverse complement strand
GAGTAATCTATGCCCGAAGGACCCGAATATCAGCATTTGCAAATCAACGACGACCCGAATCGCAAAACCAATACAACTACGCTGCCTCTTCCTTTTCAGCATCAGATGGAAACGAGTTTTGGAAAAGACCTTTCCGATGTCCGCATTCACGTTGGGCACGAAGCGACATTGATGAATGCTCAGGCGTTTACGCGCGGCAATGACGTTTATTTTGCTCCTGGCAAGTACAATCCCTACTCAGAAAGCGGCCAAGAAATAATCGCCCACGAATTGACGCACGTTGTTCAACAGAAATAACGAAATATTTTTATGGTTAGGTCGCGGCCTTTGTTTCGCTGATCGTTCATTAGTCCCTTCCAATCGCCGTAAACCTTTCTAGCTTAGACGGAAATGCCGAGCAAAAGCATCACTGTCGAAAAACTGAAACTGAATAGTCAATATGAAACGCATCCGATCGGATGGCGGAAGAGATAGATACTTATATCTCCTTCCACCATCTGATTGTGAGTATCAGCGTCCTAAATGCTCGAACCGCGGGTTGCGATAACCTCAAGGTATTCGGCATCGACTTTTGTGGCAGCGGCGTCGGCGTAGTTATGTGCCGCCCATAGTTCTACAAGTTCGCTTCGAAGTTTCTCCTGCTCAACTATATCTAACGAAGCAAACGTACGCGACATCGGTCCGTAGTTGGTTTGGAAAAAATCGACCACCTCATTCGGTTCAAACGGATAATCAAAATGAAAAATTCGACGCACAAATTTCAGATCGGAAATACCGTCGCTGAAGCGTTCCCGAACCGTAGCTTCGTCTCCCCATAATACGGGCGAGGGCACGCCGGAGGGAGCAATGTGCCTTGCGATCCTCTTAAACATTTGCCCGATGAACCCGTCGGGCGTCCAATTCGCCATCGCAATAATGCCGCCTGGCCGGGACACGCGGGTGAGTTCGGCCGCGACCAGCTCCGGACGCGGCGCAAACATCGCTCCGACAAAGCTGATGACCGCATCGAATTCGCCGTCGTCATACGGCAGCGATTCGGCGTCTCCTTCTTCAAAGGTGATCTCAAGCCCCTCGTCCGCTGCTCGGTCGCGAGCCTTTTCTAACCAGTTTGTCGAAATGTCGCAGCCCGTAACCTGCGCTCCTGCCCTCGCCGCGATCAATGCAAGCTGTCCGGCGCCGCAAGCGACGTCGAGCAGCCTGATTCCCGGCTTTATTCCAAGCCGTTGGAAAAACGGCTCCGAGTCTTTCTCCATATAACGAGAGAATTGGTCGTAATCTCCGGTCATCCATGTCTCCCGAAGCTTCGTCTTCAAGGCCTCCATTTCAGTTGTCATTTGTACATTTTGCATTTTATTTATCTCCTATTGAATTTGGTTAATATTATTGACGGTTTTCGAACTATCTGCTCGTGCCGTTAACTGCCGTCAAAGTTTTGCCAAGCTCACGCGCTGCAACGGCGTTTATGTTGCTTCCGTATTCGATCTTGGTGTTTCCACTCGCATACGAAAATAAAATATCGTCGCGATGTTTGGGCGCTAAAAACCCGCCGATTTTTTTTCTCTTGAAGTGCTTTATCTTCGCTTCTGTGATGGTGATCGTCGCGCTTGTAGAGATCGCCCCGGTACTATCCTTGACGACGACATTGGCAATGACCACAAATTTCTTTCCTGCCTGATACGCCTGATATACATCTATCGTATGGGCGTCGCTGTCGCGCAGGATCTGAAGTTGCTGCCGAAAAACGGCCTCCTTTAGCTCATCTCCGACGACCATTGCATTTGCAACTGAATCGGCATGGACAAGCGGCTGCCACGGTCCGCCCGGTACGTTAAACACCTGCACCGGAAGGCCGAATACGCCGCCGATGCTCTCCGGTCCGTTCGCATTTTTTACGGACAATATTAGGTTCAAGTTTAATGTTGACATTGTTAATTATTCCTCACTTTATTACTGCCTGAGGATCAGGCGGCAGTTCTTTTCAAGGCGACTCGTCCGATATTCGTCGGCCATGATCGGGCCGACGAATTCGGAATGAT
>JBOGOW010000638.1:0-2041 GCA_050748285.1 Pyrinomonadaceae bacterium | reverse complement strand
GCTATTTGTTGCGAATACGGCATACGTTATTCCAACCGACGATAAATATCTTCTCGCGATTCTAAATTCGCGGATGATTTATTTTTACTATTCAAAGATCGCTTCGGTTCTTGGAGACGCCGAACAGGGTGGCCGATTGAGATGGTTTACGCAAGACGTTGTTAACCTTCCGATAAAAGACATTTCAATCAAGATGAAAACTCCATTCATCGAAATCGTTGACCAAATTCTGGAATTGAAAAAAACCGGCGGGGAGACGACCGGGCTTGAAAGGCGGATCGATGAGATGGTTTACGATCTTTACGGCCTGACGGCGGAGGAGATCGCGATTGTCGAGGGGGCGTAAAATGCAGCCTCGTTTACGAGGGTTTTTCGGTATAGCCACGTCCTTTAGGGCGTGGTTACGGTCAGAAAAAAATTTACCAGCCCGTTTTAACGGGCTTACCCGAAATCGGCTTTAGCCATTGAAGACTAAAGGACGTTAAAACGCCCTTAACAAACTCGTCCAATCCGTCCACGCCGTAAACGACGTGGCTATGTGCCGCTGTCGCGGGAAGATGGTTAGAACTCCCGACTGCATTCTGGAATTAAAAAAATCCGGCGGGGACACGACCGAGCTTGAAAGCCGGATAGATGAGATGGTTTATGAGCTTTACGGTCTGACGGCGGAGGAGATCGCGATTGTCGAGGGGAAATAATCGTTTGGGCTGTCTTGATAAATTGCCTCCAGCTTTAGCTGGAGGTTGGGGTTTATAAAACAAACCGGCTTTAGCCGAATATCTGAAAAAGGGAAATTCCTTATTGCTTCAGCCACATTTTGGGCTAAAGCCCGGACTATTTTTCATCGTTAACCTCCACCTAAAGGTGGAGGCAATTGAAAAAGGCCGCCTTTTCAGACATCCTCTACATTTGACTTATGACAACAGGATATTCAGGTACGCCGCTGGCGAAGAAACTTGGCATCAAGGAAGGGATGACGGTCGTGGCCGTCGATGCGCCGGAGGACTATGCGGAACTGGTTGATCCGCTGCCCGTCAACGCTTCGATCTCGCATCTCGAGGCCGCATCTATGCAGAAGCCCGCACGAAGTAAGGGCGAAATAGATATCATCCATATTTTCACAAACACACGCGACGGACTATTTGGCGGACTTGCCGAAGCAAAGAAACTCATAAAACAGAACGGCGTGATCTGGGTTTCGTGGTACAAAAAGGCGGCGCGCCTTCCGACCGAGATCACCGAAGACACGATCCGCGAGGCTGCGTTTCCGCTCGGTCTGGTCGATGTAAAGGTCTGCGCCGTCGATGAGAAATGGTCGGGGTTGAAGCTGGTCATTCGCCGCGAGAATCGGCAATAAGCCGAATTTGACGGCCCGAACGGGCTTGCTCGACATCCGGGCAGAAACGCGTGTATAAACGAGCGTGCAGTCTTTTCAGCACTTGGAGCGATAGCGACAGGGTATTTTCTGCCTCGGATGCGCATATCGCCCTTGCTAACGCGCGGGCTTTTGCATTGTAACGGAGAGAGCCCTTACTTACGTGCGGGCTACTGACACAATGGATCCCTTACTTACGTGCGGGCTGCTGACACTTTGCCGATTTTGGAGTATATTAATCTACATGCCTACGACCGATTCGCGAATCGATGCCTACATCGAAAAGTCGGCTGATTTTGCTCAGCCGGTCTTGAAGCACCTTCGCGCTCTTTTACATAAAGCCTGTCCCGATGTTGTCGAAACGATAAAATGGGGAATGCCGCATTTCGACCACAAAGGCATTTTGTGTGGCTTTGCCGCGTTCAAACAGCACTGCACGTTCGGTTTTTGGAAGCAGTCGCTGATGGAAACCGATGCGTTTCCTAAAAACAAAACTGCGATGGGCAGCTTCGGCAGAATAACATCGCTGAAAGATTTGCCGTCGGACAAGGTGATGATCGGTCTCATCCATCAGGCTATGGAGCTGAACGAGAAAGACCTCAAAGTTCCAAAAAAACCGGCGTCACCAAAAAAGGATCTCGTGGTCCCGAAAGACCTCGCAAGAGC
>JBOGOW010000637.1:0-2042 GCA_050748285.1 Pyrinomonadaceae bacterium | reverse complement strand
AACCTTGGATTATCAAAGATCTGCTCGGCATTACACACCGAGCCGTCTGAAAATCCCAGCATAAGTTGCATCTGTTGTCAATAATTGCACTGGTGAAACAGGCGCAGGTAATGGACTAATCTTGTGGTGTTGGCGTTTCCGTGATCTTCCTCCGCGAACTCTGTGGGTTTCGCTTTGGGTCCTCTGTGTTTAAGGAACATTTCAACACAGAGTACACGGAGAAAATCCCACGGAGCGCACTGAGTCAAGCCGGGCTTTGGCCATACGCAGAAAAATTGGCGGATAAAAACAAGATGAACACCACAAGATTAGTCCACTACCCAGACGCAGTCCGCAAATAACGTGGTTGTAACCGGTGTATTTTTTCGCAGAATCTTCGCTGCTCCGATGTGTTCTGCGTTTTGAAACAATTCCCACGTTGTGTTTGAATGTAGCGGATGTCGATTCAGGAATACATCGATAACATTGCGCGTCGTTACGCGTCGGGCATCGCAACCGAGCACACGTTTCGCGGCGACCTTCAAGCGCTTCTTGAATCGCTTGTGCCCGAAATTCGAGCGACGAACGAGCCTAAACGCATCGAATGCAGTGCTCCCGATTACGTGATCACTCGCAAAGATATTCCCGTTGGATACATTGAGGCAAAAGACGTCGGAACCGATCTTGACGGAAAGAATCTCAAAGAGCAGTTCGACCGATACCGCGACGCTCTCGACAATCTTGTTTTCACCGACTATCTCGACTTTCGTTTTTTCATCAATGGTGAACCGACCGCGAAGATTCGCATTGCTGAGATTCGCAACGGGAAGATCGCGGCTCTGCCCGAATCATTCGACGAGTTCACGGCATTGATAAAGGAATTTTGTTCCCGAACGCCGCAGTCTATCAAAAATTCGAAGCGGCTTGCGGAAATGATGGCGGACAAGGCGAAGATACTCGCCTTTATCATCAAAAACGCGATCGAGAGCGATGAGCAGAGCCATGAAAACAGCACGCTCCGCGAACAGATGAAGGCGTTCAAGGATATTCTGATCCACGATATCGACGCAAAAGGTTTTGCGGATGTTTATGCGCAGACAATTGCATACGGCATGTTTGCGGCACGTCTGCACGACCGCGAGCTGGATACATTCTCGCGGCAGGAAGCGGCGGAAAAGATACCAAAGACAAATCCGTTTCTACGCAAGCTGTTTCACTACATCGCCGGTTACGATCTGGACGACCGTATAAAATGGGTGGTCGATGCGCTTGCCGATCTGTTTCGGGCGACGGACATTGCGGCCATTTTAAAAAACTTTGGCCGGACGACGCAGACGCATGACCCGATAATGCATTTCTACGAGACGTTTCTTGCCGAATACGACCCGAAATTAAGAAAGTCTCGCGGTGTTTTTTACACGCCGGAACCGGTTGTTGATTTTATAGTTCGGGCGGTCGATGACATTCTCAAAACCGAGTTTAATTTGCCGCAGGGTTTGGCGGATACGAGCAAGACAAAGATAACGGTCGATGTTCAGGGCAAACGGCAGGAGCAGGAAGTTCATAAAGTTCAGATACTCGACCCGGCGACCGGAACGGGAACATTTCTTGCGTCGGTAATAAAACACATTTACAAAAACTTTGAAAATCAGCAGGGCGTTTGGCCGCAATATGTCGATGAACACCTAATTCCGCGACTGAACGGCTTCGAGCTTCTAATGGCCTCTTATGCGATGGCGCATCTGAAACTCGATCTCTTGTTAAGTGAGTTGTCGTCCTCTGCGGCTTTGCCGCCCGATGAGCGGAAAAGCTATGCTTTTCCGGCAGGTGATATTAATGATGAGGGCGGCTCCGCCGCCGACCCGCCAGATAATTTAGCGAACAAAGACAAGATAATACAAGACAGTCAGGAAGGCGGGTTTACCCCCGCTCTTGGGTCGGCAGGAAGCGGGGGCAGGCCCGCCTTCCCGACTGCGAGTAATGGAGTTGATGATTCCCGACAAACATACGCGAGCGGCAAAGCCGCAAAAATGCAGAAGCCCGCGCGTGAGCAAGGGCGTAAC
>JBOGOW010000636.1:0-2043 GCA_050748285.1 Pyrinomonadaceae bacterium | reverse complement strand
GAGGTAAGCTATCCTCCTGCGAAGCTGCGATCGAGCCGATTGTGGGATACCGGCTAGCGAGTAAATTGCTGATTCATTAAACCAATCTTCCGCCTCAGCGATTTCGTGGAACAATCCGTCGTCGGCACAAGCATCAAGGTTTAAGAAGGAATCACCGATAACGACACCGATGTTGTAGTGATTCCATCCGCCGTCGAAGGTACTATCCGAAATATCCGCCACAGTAAACGGCAGATTCTGTATCGGAAAGTCCGTATCGGGCAAGTTGGCGGATTCGACCCAGCTTTTGAGGTTCGGGTCATGGGTTTCGTTGATTTCGTAAGTCATAAAACCGAATTAGCCACAAAAATCGCAAAAATCGCAAAGTATTATTTTGTGTCTTTTGTGGCTACAAAATTCCTAGTTTCTGCAAATCGGCGACCGGTTCGTCGAATGAGCATGCGCCGAAAGAGTGCATTCCCTTTCGCCGGAGGCGGTCGAGATGGCTGTTAGTCAGACGATGTTCGTCGCGCCAGGTTACGCCATTCTTGCTAAACGTGAAAACCTCTTCGAATTCCTCTTCCATTATTTCTTCGAGCACGCCGACGCGATAGCTTTCACGTGCGAAACCGGTCATCAGCAGCATATTCAAAAAGCCGTGCATCGTGCCCTGCGGCGCGTCCGCAGCGTAAGTCAGCGGCCTAAAGCAGCGCAGCGGATGATGCAGTCCGGCGGTCGCTTTGAACGGAACATTCGCAGCCATGCAGGTCCGCACAAAACGAATGATCGCGCGCGACGTGGGAAACGCATCAGCCGAAACGCCGCCCGTGCGAATCTTCGCACGCTGTTCGAGCATGGCAAGCACGGTAACAAGATCGACGAATGCATCGCCCATCGCGATCTCAAAATACGCGGTCAAATTTTCGGGCAGCGACGCGACCGTATTCTCGACCTTCGAAACCGTGTTCGCTTTCACTTCCAAAACATCGCAGACGACCGACGGCGAATTTGCTGAATTGAAATCGACGATCTTTCGCAGCGTTTCGTTAATGTCTTCACCGGCTACGACCGCCAACTTCCAAGGCTCGCCGCCGCGAGCGATAAAATCACCAGCCGATTCAAGAAACTCATCGAGCCGCGAAACCTGTATCACAAACCGCCCCAGCATCCATGCGTAGTTGCTCGATCGATAGGTCGCGTAATTCAATACGGCCTCGCTCATCGAAAGCTGCGATGGCGGAAAAAGCCCTGCATAATCAATGCTTTGCGAGAGCAAGATTCGTAGTGATTCGGTTGGATTGGTCGTGCCGTTTTGATCCATTATTAAAAACCTTTCGGCAGATTAGCCGCAATATTTAAGGATAATTCCTGCGATTCCAATTTACAAACCTGTCAGGTTCAACCTCCGGCCACTTGCGTTTCTACAAAAATATCGGTTATCTTTTCATAAATTTCGAATTGAGCAGTTTTTGAATGCGCGTATTAGGCATCGATCCGGGAAGCGAAACGCTTGGCTGGGGCGTGGTTGAGGGAACCGGATCGAAATACGATGCGGTCGATTTCGGCACGGTCAAGGCGAGCACGAAACTGACGTTTCCGAAAAGGCTGCTAAAAATGTACACCGGCATTGCCGATGTGATCGAAAAATTCGAGCCTGATGTGTTAGCGATCGAGGAAGCGTTTTATGCAAAGAATGCGTCGGTTGCGATCAAGCTCGGACAGGTTCGCGGTGTAATTCTCGTTCTTGCCGAACAGAAAGGTTTGGAGATCGCCGAATATTCGCCGCGTTTGATCAAGCAGACGATCGTCGGCTATGGAAATGCCGAAAAGCAGCAGGTCGGAATGATGGTAAAGGTTTTGCTGAAAATGAAAACGGTACCGACGCCGCACGATGCCGCTGATGCTTTGGCGACCGCGATATGTCATTTTCACCACGCCGCGCGCGGCAAAATCGAGAGGTTGAGATGAAGCTTTTTCAGGAAAAAGTTTTGTTTATTGCAGTTTTTTTGCTCGTATTTGCGTTTGAAACATCGGCGCAAAAACGAAGGCCGGTTTCTGCGAAAC
>JBOGOW010000635.1:0-2048 GCA_050748285.1 Pyrinomonadaceae bacterium | reverse complement strand
CCTATATGCCGGCTGTTCGGCGGCCGTCATATCGAGTTCACTGAGAACCATCCGAAACCTATAAACATTTGGAACTATCCGGGAATAGAGAACGGAGTGCCGCCGACAAAAAGGCAGCTTGCCATGGTGCTGACCGACATCATGATCCTCAGCAAGACGCCGAAATCCGATGCCATCGCGAGCGCAGTCGCGTCAACGGTAATCGACGAGGTCTATAAGATGGCCCTCTCAAGAAACGGCCACGGCCGTCCCAAGTTTCAGCCCACGCTTGGTCATTTTCTTGACATTCTGAAGAGCTATCACTGGAACGCCGGGGAAGAGAGGCAGGCCAACGAGCTTTACTTAAAACTAAACATTCACCGGAAGGACCCCTGGCTTAACGCGCCGACTCATCCCGAATACGACGAGCCTTCGATGTTCGATGTATTTGAGCTTTCGGGTATCAGCGGCCTCGACGAGAAGATACGCGAGAGCGTCGGTTTCCGGATCAGCGCCCAGATCATGCAGGAGATAGGGGAAGAGAACGCACAGAACCAGAAGACCCCGATCCTTTTTCTATGTGACGAGATGCGGGAGATAAATCGGCATTTTCCGGCAATCCAGGAGCTTATTGCAGAAGCCACGGTCACCGGTCGCAAGGAAGGACTTGTAACGATACTTTTCTCGCAAGCCTACGAGCATTTTACCGGGACCACCGAACAGCCGAACGTCACGGGCATCGATCTGGTGAAGAATTCTGGCGTTAAGATGATCGGCAAACAGATCGGAGGATTCGAGAGGCTCGCCAATGACTGCGAACTTGCTCCCGAAACGATCACCGCTGTCCGAGGAATCAGAAACCAATACGGACGCTATACACAGTGGGTGTTCGTGATCGGCAGCGGTACGGACAAGATGGTCCAGATGGCGGAGATCCACCTATCGCCTGTAATGCTTTGGGCAAACACAAACGACACGAACGAGTCTAACGCCCGCCGCCTTGTTGAAAATCTTCGACCCGATCTCCCGCTCGACCTTGTCGTCACATGGCTCGCCGCGAAATATCCGAGCGGCCTTAGTGCCGTTGGTCTGATTGCGCTATCGGAAGCCGATATCCAAGAACTAACCGGAGGTAGAACTGGGCAATGAACAAACGAAACAAGAGCTTTGTAAGACAGATGATTCTCGGAGCCGTACTCGCGTCGATTCTTATCGGCCTGGATGTGCGGCCCGCTCACGCTCAATGGACAGTCTTCGATCCGTCGCAGTACGCGTTGCAAATCGAAAAAAAGATCGAGGAAGCCGCACGCTGGGTCGAGACGATCAACCACTACATCCAGATGTACGAGAAGGCCGCTCAGCAATATCAGAAGATGGTTGAAAGCGTTACCAACCTTCGCGGGATACTCGATAAGGTCGAGGAGCAGGTGATGCGGCACAAGCAGCTGATCACGACTTACGCAACACTCGGGCGTCTTATCCGTGGAACCTTTGAGCTAAAGAAACGTATTGAAGCCACCATCACCAGTCAGATCCATTCGGTCGTCAATATCGCACGAAGGCTCAAGAACGGCATTTTCGACATGGACGCGGACAAACGCGATCTCGACGATTTTCTTCGCCACTCGATCGGTCGGAGAGCAGACGCACATCTCGCAAACCTCGAACGTCTCGCAAAGCTCGATTCGGAACTCGAAAGGATGCTCTTCGACCGCGAGAATATCCTTCTCGATCTCGCCAAACTTTACGAAGAACGGGAGAGGATCGCGGATGAGACAAGAGCAATTTCGGTCAATCCGGATGCCAATCAGGACGGCGTGCAGTCGCTAATTGATCAGATGCTTGCGGTGAACCTCCGCATCACCACAGTCGAAGGCCAACTTCGCGAGCTTGAAGCCAAGATCCAGGCAAAGTTCGTCACCTACGGCCTAAAGATCGAGCAGATGACCGAATTCGGAAAGGAGATCCGCCGAACGAACGAGATGATGACAGGGATAACGCGCGCTTCAGACGACTTCATGCGCGAACTCGAAAAATACGAGATCTGGAATGACGACGTATACGAAAGC
>JBOGOW010000634.1:0-2069 GCA_050748285.1 Pyrinomonadaceae bacterium | reverse complement strand
CCCGCAAGGTTCAGACCCCGGTTTTGATTATGTTCCTGAAGCTGCAACTCTCGCGCACAGCCGGATGGTTGAGTTTCTCAAACGGCATCTTTCGTAGCCCTCAACAGTCGCTATTACGTTTTTCTGTTTTCTACAAACTTGTGAGGCTGTGCTAAACGAAGAACAAAACGCTAACAATAGACAAGATTTTGTTTTTTCGACAGCTCATAATTTGAGTATGAAAAACTTTTATGCCTTTTCTTTTGTCTATTTTCTCTGTTGGAGGTAAAAAAATGAGGAATACGGTCACCTATATATTTCTAACCTTGCTGATGTTGTTTTCGGTTTGGCAAACCAGCAACGCCCAAACTAGCGAATCGATCGCTGCGGAACATGAAGTGCGAAAACTTGAGCGGGCTTGGCTCGACGCTTACGAGCGGCACGACGTGAAAGCTATGAACGCCATCGTCGCCGATGATTTTATTATCACGTTTCCCAACGGCACTAAACAAAAGAAGCAGCAAGTTCTAGATTCGATAAACGCGCCCCGCAATCCCGCTAATCCGCAGAAGTTCTTCACCGAAGATGTGCAAGCGCGCGTTTATGGCAACACGGTAATTCTCAGTGGGCGTGTCGTTTCGGAGTTTCAGTCAGATGGCAAGTCCGTCAAAGAGCATATGCTTTACACAGACACTTATATTCGAAGAAACGGGCGCTGGCAAGTAGTCGCATCGCACCTGTCAAACCCCGACAAGACAGACGTTGCTATCAGTGAGGAAATGACAAAACGCCACGTCGCCGGAGCGTCGGTCGCAGTGATTCGTAACGGCAGAATTGTCTTGGCTAAAGGTTATGGCTCAGCAAATATTGAACAGTCAGTTCCGACTACGCCCAACACAAGATACCAGATTGGATCGACGACTAAGCCGTTCACAGCCACGGCGATTATGATGCTTGTTGAAAATGGCAGCATTTCGCTGGACGAGAAAGCAGCCAAGTATCTTCCTAAACTACCTACGCAGTATAGCGGCATCACCATCCGACAACTCTTGACCCAACCTCAGGAGTCAACAGGGATTTGCGAACGGGTAATGCAGACGATTTTACGGTAGAGGAGTTTTGGAAGAGGCTTGCTACCGCGCCGGTTTCTTTCAAGCCTGGCGAAAGGTGGGAATACAGCAATACCGGCTACATTCTTCTTGGGATAATAATTGAATCTTTGACAAAGAAGCCTTACGGAGAGTTCTTGAACGAACGGATTTTCAAGACGCTTGGCATGAACGATACCAAGTATCTTGAGCCGCCATCCGCGAGTAAAAATCGTGCTGTCGGATATGATTGGGAAGAAAATGCTTTTCGCCCCAGCCCTTATTTCTCCGGTGGTTATGCCGCGGGTGGGTTAGTTTCTACCGTAACCGATTTGGCAAAATGGGACGCGGCGCTCAATACCGAAAAACTTCTCAAACAAGCCAGCTTAGAGCAGATGTGGACCCCGGCTAAGCTCGGTAGCGGGAAGCCTGTAAGTTTCGACTTTCGAGGAGCGCAAACGAGCTATGGCTTCGGTTGGTTCTTGACCAGTTATCGAGGACACAAAGTGGTTACACACGGCGGCACTGTCTCAGGATTCTCGTCCCAAGTTATGCGTTTTCCCGATGACAAAATAACGATTATTGTGAACAGTAACAGCAAATCGGGAGCCGATCGAATAGGACATGCAGAATATTTAGTGCAAAGCATCGCCGATATTCATGTTCCAAAGATGAGAATGTTTCAAGGACTAAGAACTGTCATTTACCACGTGGATGATCTTGAGGGTGCCAAAGCATGGTACGCGAAGGCGTTGGCCTTAGAGCCTTATTTTGACCAGCCGTTTTATGTCGGCTTTAATATTGGTGGGTTTGAATTGGGGCTAGACCCGGATATGTCTGGTGTGACAAAAGGTAATAATGCAGTTGCGTATTGGGGCGTGAAGAATGCTGCGTCGTCATACGAGCGGCTGCTTAAGCTTGGCGCAAAGAAGCATGGTGAGGTTCAAGAGGTTGGTGGCGGCATTCGCGTGGCGACGGTGACAGACCCGTTTGGAAATATCT
>JBOGOW010000633.1:0-2072 GCA_050748285.1 Pyrinomonadaceae bacterium | reverse complement strand
GTCGTTTTCATCTTGATAAGTAAGTGTCTTTTGAGTTGGAGAATTGTGCACTATGTCATAGGCAAGGACATTCTGCGCGCTATTGTCTTGTTTGTAGCTGTAAGCAGAAACTGCTCCCGACGGCAAAGTAACCGAACTCAATTCCCCCCAACCGGTCGACAAACTTGAAGAATTCGTGTCGTTTGCGTTATAGGCAAATCGATACTGAAGGCCGCTCGTCTGCGAAGGCAGCGTGATGCTTTCCACTACCCTTTGCTCTTTGAAGAAAGATTTAATTGACGAAACACCGCCAGGAATTGCGTAATACGTGCGGTTAACGTAGAGTTTTTTCCATTTAACTTTGGTAGTTAATAGCTCATTATTGAATCCGCGAGAATAAATCCAATCTTCGTCTGGTCCAGCACCGATTTCGATAACAGTTTCGCGGCCTAACTGGTCCGACAGTTTTGTCGCCGCATGACCAGTACCGTTGTAATTCAATATCTGCTCACTCAGTACATAGTTATTGTTGCGGTCATAGATCTTTTGGCCGCTGACCCCGCTAGTCACTTCTACCCTTCCTCCGTTTGGCATGCGGAGAACCCAATTGAGAGCGTTACCGGAAAGAACCGTTACATCCAACCGCAAAAAAGTGCCGTCGAGCGTGTAATATGACATGACCGTACCAGCCGGCGGACGGCTTAAGGTCGAGTTCCAGCAATTTGACGAAATGGGTGTTCCATCAAGGTCGTAGGTCAAACCGCCATTGTTGCCATGAAAGCTTTCAAGAGGTGTTGAAATAAAGAGTTCGTGTTGACCGCCGTCGGGAGTAACAACTACATAACGGTAAAGATCAACACTCGACTGATTACAAACTCCAAAATTAATATCCCCGGCATTTAGGTTAGTGGAGACGGATTCGCCGAGATTCTTAAGCTCATAACGCGTATTATAACGCCACCCGCCTTCCCCGCGTGCTATAAATCGATAAGGAATTCCTTGGCAGTCGGGGTTCATGCCGCATCCGGTTCGCGACACGCCTTCGATCACATCCCACAATTTGCTGTTGTACATGAGGCCGATTCCGGCACTCGATCCGCCTCTGCCCGAAGGCAAGCTGCCAAGCGGTACGCTTAGCATGACATTGCCATTTAGGGTGTTGATCGATTCGATATCACTTATTGCATAAGAGCTACCTGCCTGAAATCCTTTTTGCTGCGTTACAGTGTTTTCTTGTGCTCGAACAATACCCCCTGCCAGCAAAAGCAGTCCGGTTACTAGCATCAGTTTGAAAACCCTTAAGCTAAATAATTGTTCAGTCTTTGAAATTGCTTCGTCTCTCATATTCTTCCGGTTTTTGGCTTCTAATTTATCAAATCCTTTCTACAAATCAGGTAATATCGACCTCTTAGCTAACTACCTTCTATAAAACGCAGGCACGGGGATGTCGGCGGGGATGCCCCACTGGACTTGGCGGAGGGAATTATTACTTCCGCTTTGGCGGATGAACCAATTGCCGCCCGAGTTTCGCCAGGTGGCGAGGTCGGTTTTGCCGTCGCCGTCGTAGTCGTTCTGGACCGGGACTTCGCCTGAGCAGGAGCCGCCGGAGCATCCCGAAGCTCCGGCCGAGCCCCACACGGAAGTTACAGGTGCTGCTGGAGTTGCGGAGTTGCGGATCGTCCAGGTGGCGGTCGTTGAGTTATAGACTGCGTAGTCTGCCTTGCCGTCGCCGTCGTAGTCGGAGCTGACGACCTTGTCGCCGGATTGTCCGAGCGTCGGCTGCTGGAGCAATCCATTTGAGCTGTTGATTGAATAAAAAGTTTGATTCGAGGAGCGCCAGACTGCGATGTCGGCGCGGCCGTCGCCGTCGTAGTCGGCGGGTGCGGGCGTGTCGCCGGGCAAGCCCCATTGGATCGAGTCAAGCGATAGATCCGAACTGCGGAAGATATACCATTTCGATAAACCGCTCGATTGGTCATCGGGGCGATAGACGACGCGGTCGGTGCGCCCGTCGCCGTCGAAATCTGCGGCTGTCGGGATGTCGCCCGCGAGTCCCCATTCGACAACCGAGAACGAGTTATCGCTGCTCAGGA
>JBOGOW010000632.1:0-2076 GCA_050748285.1 Pyrinomonadaceae bacterium | reverse complement strand
AAGTCGGACAGCTTTTGGCATTAACCGGCATTCCGGTCGATATGGATCAGAATCCGGTAAACGGTTTGGCTGTGGAGTGGAAATCGTCCGACGAACAAATACTAAAAATCACAAACAACGAAATGGCTGTTGCGGTAGAAGAGGGCAAGGCAACCCTTACCGCTTCTTCGGGCAAAACAAACCGCGAGATCGTGGTAAATGTTTCGGCCGGTTCTAAGGCATCTAATCTTGACGATCTGCCGCTTGAGCCGACTATTAGCGAAGAACAGGCAGCAAATATGGTTTCGCCAGAGAATAATCTCGGAAACCCGCCTGGACAGACCGAATTGACCGGTCGGTCGAGAGCGGCGGCGGCGAGAACGCGGGAAAGACACGGAAGCTCGAATTACAGTTTTGGACTGCCTGTGGCTTCGTTGCCCGGACGCGGAATCGATGCTTCGGTCGGCATCGCGTATAACAGCCGCGTTTGGAATAAGTCCACTATTTTTGGTGAAACCTCATTTGAATTCAATACCAACAAGAATTGGCTGGCGCCGGGGTTTGAGGTCGGTTACGGTTATATCGAGGGATACTTTGCCGGGTTTAGTTACGGTTATCTCTTAACAGCTCCGGATGGAACAAGAAGCCAATTGATTCAAAAACAATCTTCGGGCAACTGCACAACCTATGAATCGGCGGACGGAACATTTGTGCAAACGACAGTCTGCGGCAGCTATGGCCAGGCAACGGCAATCGTCGTCAGATACGCCGACGGGTCACAAGTAACCTACGGACCGCATACGCAGACGGGAAAACGCTATCCGACAGGCATTCAGGACAGAAACGGCAACTATATTACGATTGCCTATATCCAGAACGACATGCAGGGAAAGATCGCTTATATCAAAGACACGCTTAACAGATATATTACATTCAATTACGATACAACGCCTGAAAAGAAGCTGGTTGCGGTAACCGTGCCGGGTTTTGACGATTCCCCGACGCCGCGGCAGACTATCCGGTTTTATTACGAGGACATGGCGCTACAGACCGCCGGACGATTTGACGATCAGACTTATGTCAACGCACCGGCGACGATCAATGTTTTGAGGCATGTGTATTTTCCGGGAACGCAAACGGGTTTTCGCTACGATTACTCGCCGTATTTCGGGATGATCTATAAAATCTCGCAGCGACGCGGGATGCAGGTCACGACAACCAGCCTGACCGACACAGGAACGGTTGTAAACGAGGGCACGGAAGCGTCTTGGACGCATTACAACTATGCGGCGACTCCGGGCGAACTTGGCGGAATTCCATTGACTGACGTGCCTAAATACAGTTGGCGAAAAGATGATTGGCAGGGGCGGACGACGACCGTGCCGCAAACAAATTTTTTTACGGACGAGGCAGTTACGCCGACAAACTGCGAGATCAGCGCGGGCACATGCACTGGAACGAGGACAACGACCATTACAGCGCCGGACGGGACGAGAAGCGTCTCGGTCTCGAATATCAGGCCGACGGCGGATTGGGAAAACGGCCTGCTAAGCGAAACGAGGATATCAACTATCGAGAGCAGTGCGGAGAGAGTATGGTCGAAAACAAGGCTCTATTGGGAACAGGGCGATAATCAGCCGACGGGCCGCGATAATCCGCGCCTTTCAAAGATAGAGGTGACAAACGACGCCGGACAGACGCGGGCGACGAACTTTGCATACGACGGTTATAACAATCCGTCGGTGGTAAGCGAGCATGATTTTGCGGCGGAGGGAGTTTTGGGAGCCGAACTGCGCCGAACCGAGACGACTTATGAAACCGGAGCGGGGTGGATAGCAAACCGGATGATCCGTCTGCCGAAGGAGATAAAAACGGTCGTGGGCAGCACGACGGTATCGAAGGTTCAGTATGAGTATGACAACTATTCGGGCGGCAATGGGCTTGTAAACGCGCCCGGTGTGATGCAGCATTCGCAAAAGTTTAATCCGTTCAACCCGGGGACGCATGTTTGCAACTGCCGCTGGGAGTGTGATTTAAGTTTAGCCGGAGGCGAGACCGACGGGGCTGACCCAAGCCAGGCACAGAGTTGTCCCGGCC
>JBOGOW010000631.1:0-2088 GCA_050748285.1 Pyrinomonadaceae bacterium | reverse complement strand
CCGTAGCTCCGGCTATCAACAGCCAGTCTATGGAAGCTCAGGTAACGGTTCCGGACGGCGGTACAACGGTCATTGGCGGCGTGCTTTTTGATGACGAGCGTGAAAACCAGGACCGCACTCCGGGTCTTTCAAAAATTCCGATATTGGGTTTGCTGTTTAAGCGCAAGGATGTTCAGCGCAACACCAATGAGATTCTCTTCTTTATCACGCCGAGAATCGTAAAGACGGACTTTGGCACTGTGAGCGGATCGTCCGGCACGCGTCCTGCGGCAACCGTTCTTCAGCCGGTTCCGCTTGGCAATCCTGCCTCGAACTCGGACGCACCCGACCCAGTGGTTCCGGTCAATCCGCAATTGGTACGGCCGAATCTTCAACCGACCTCAAGTCCGGCTCCGGCGACAAAGCCGTAGTCAGACGTTAGACCTTGTTCCCCTCCGAAAACAAAACCCGTCAAGTGCAATTCGCATTTGACGGGTTTTCTTTTTTCTTTTGAAAACGGCTATTGTGGGATATATCCTCGCGGAACGGGAACATCACCTGCGAGTCCAAAGTCCGTCTGCGTGTAACTTCCGATGCTCCCAAGAATGAACCAGCTTCCTGTTCGATATACCGCGAGATCGGTCTTTCCGTCGCCGTCGAAATCCGCCGGTGCTGGAATGTCGCCGTTGAGTCCGAATTCGATCCAATAAAACGCATTGGCTGCGGTGAGGAAATACCAAGTGCTGTTTGAGGGCCGGAATACCGCAATATCGGTGCGGCCGTCGCCATCATAGTCGCCCTGCACCGGTTGATCGTTGTTCAGACCGAAACTAACGATATTGAATGCAAAATCGCTGGTCCTGACCATATACCAGGTTGAATTCGATGGTCGGAAGACCGCCATTTCCGCCTTTGCATCACCGTCATAATCGGCGGGGACAGGCTGATCTCCGGTTAGGCCAAAGGGCTGAATAATAAATGCTCCATCCGAACTGCGAAGCATATACCAGGTTGCGTTGGATGGGCGCCAAACCGCGACATCGGTCTTCAGATCGCCATCGTAATCGGCGGGAACCGGAATATCACCCGTGAGGCCGAAAGAAAGGATCGTGAATGAGCCGGAACTCGTAAGGAAATACCACGTTGCGTTCGAAGGCCGCCAAACGACGCGGTCGGTCTTTCCATCGCCGTCGTAATCGCCCGGCGCGATGATGTCGCCGGGAAGCCCGAACTGGACCACCGAAAAACCAAAATCTTCGGTTGTCAAGGCGTACCACGTGCCGTCAGAGGGGCGCCAAACCGCGATATCGCTGCGGGCATCATTGTCGAAATTCGGCCTTGCGCTTCCCGATAATGTGAAGTCTGTTGTGGTATGAATAAGATCGCCGGCGGTGCTGCTGTCGCTGTCCGCTGCATTTCCGGCGGCATAAAAGCTGATTTTCCCTTTTCGCACCGCCGGGGCGGTAAACGTAAAGTTCCAGGAATAGGAGCCAAAACCCGTCGGCGTTGTGCCATCCACCGTATGCTCGATATACCGACGGTTATTGTTGCCGACAAATCCATTTACCACCTGCAGCGGCTGCGGCAATACCGGCGGTAAAATATACGAACCGGCGAAGCCGCCATCGGCGTCGATCGCGGTCATCTGAAAGCCGTATTTTACTGCGGCATCCTGCGTGAGTTGGACCGTTAGTGGTATCTGCTGACCGGGCAGATAGTTTTTCGGCAGCCCTATGATCCTGATATTTCCGCTCCCGCTGTTGACCGGAAAATCGGAATGGCAGGCCGTGCAGTTTCCTTCGCCCGGCGCACCGGTGAACGACGGCGAAGGCCCGGAAGCAGAGGCCGACGAGCGTCGCTCGACCGAATATTTGCCAACCGAACCGGCGATCGCGATCAATACAAAAATCACGATTACGAATAGACGAACCAAATACTTATTTTGGGTGTTCATATATTTTCTCAAAATTTGGTAATAGAATGGGCAGTGTTTTGACGGGAACTAAAACGAAAAAGTCGAAGTTTCGACACTTGTTATTTTTGGCATAATGGACATTTTTGATGCTGAAAAGGCTGTAAGTAATTGGTAGCATTAACTTTGAGGTAGGT
>JBOGOW010000630.1:0-2090 GCA_050748285.1 Pyrinomonadaceae bacterium | reverse complement strand
GCCTTGAAACGCTTTAGAAAATCGATCTCGTTCGGCTTATCAACCGAGAAGCCTTCAGCCTGTCCGTAAAATCGCGTAACACCAAGAACTGCAAGACCTTCCGAAGTTAAATCCTGATGCCATTCCGCAAGCGACGGAAACGCATCGAAGCACGGCCCGCACCACGTCGCCCAAAAATCGAGCAGCACGACCTTGCCTCGCAAAGATTGAAGAGTACGTGTTTCGCCCGGAAACCATGCCTCGACCGAAACGAATTCCGGTGCCTGCTCCTGCAATATCTTATATTGCTTTTCACGCTTCTTGAGCTTTTCGACCGCCTCCGTCTGCTGCCCTTTGAGCGGCAGATCCTTGCCGGCTTTTATCAGCGATGTGAGATATGTCTCAAGTCCAAGCGGCTTGCGGCCCGTCTCGATCTGATACGTGATCAGCTTGTCCGTTGCGTAATAAAAAAATGTCGTCGAACCTGCCTTTGCCGCGAATGTCTGCATATCCAAGAGCGCAGCATCGGCTTGCTCAAACTTGTTTTGATCGCGAAAAGATTCGAAGACGAGCATTCCGGAATCTAGCAATTCATCCAGCCCGCGTGAACGCGAGGTCGAGTCTTCGACAAGAGTTTTTGCCGACGAATAGGCCGATTCGGCAAACGGCGATGCTTTCGAATATTCTTTTGCGGAGATGAAAGCCTTCGCGATTTCACTCGCCATTCGGGCGCGTTCGGTCAGTTTTTTTGGATCAAGTTTTTGATACTCGCCCCACATCGATACGGCATCCGCGATCTCGCCGCGTTTAGCAGAAACAACTGCGATCAACGAACGCGCCGTCTGCGCCGTTTCGGGCGCCGCAGATTCGTCTTTTATATATTGGTGAAGACTTGCGGCAGTGCCGTCCAGATTTTCGGCGACCCAATGCAGCAGCCCGAGATAATAAAGTTCTTCACCCTTTATGCCGTTCCGCTCACCGACCTCGGCCGCAAATTTTGCCGCAAGCTGCTTCTTTTCTTTTTCCGTCTGAATTCGAAGAGTTTCGCTGTAAGGAATTTTCTTTTTTTCGTACTCAGCAAATTTGGTTCTGGTATAAGCATTCGCTTCATCGAACAATTCTTTCACGGGCCGCTCAGAGTTTTCCGCCGATCTCACCGCCGAATTCTGCGTCGGCACACGCCGCGACTGCGCCCCGACCGCGATCGCGGAAATAAAGATCAGACCTGCGAATACAAACTTCATAATTTACGCACCGGATGAGCGAATCTCGATTGCAAAACGATCCCGCGAAAATATTGAAAAATATTCCGAATCGATTCCGTCCACCGCCTTTTGAGCAACGATCTTTGCCGTCATCGGCGCGAGCAAAATACCGTTTCGATAATGTCCGGTTGCAACAAACATATTTTCATAACCCGCGACGTTTCCCAAAATCGGCAACCCGTCATCCGACCTCGGCCGCAGGCCCGACCAGGAACCGGCGATCTCGTATTCTGACAACGCCGGCAGAATTTCGGATGCGGAATTTCTTAAATATTCTATCGCGCTCTCGGTTACAAAATTCTCAAACCCGACGTCTTCAGTCGTCGAACCGGCAAGAATTCGCCCGTCAGCACGCGGGACAAGATAACACCGCGGCCCGTATATCACCTTTTCTATCAGCCGTTCTCGACAATCGAACCAGATCATCTGCCCGCGAATCGGTTTGATGCGAAACGGCGGCGGTTGATTGCCAAATTTGATCAGCGACGTCCACGCACCGGCTGCGATTATCGTCTTTTCGGCGAAAAAATTGATTTCATTACACGCCGCCCCAGTTACTTTGCCGTTTTCGACGCCAATCCCTGTAACCGGTTTGTTCTCAATTATCTCGATTGCGTTCAAATCAGCAAAGCGCCGCAGCGCAGCCAACAGTTGTCGATTCTCAACTTGCCAATCGCGCGGATAAAAATTCGCGCCATTTATCTTTGAAGAAACTTGCGGTTCCAATTCGCTCAGCTCTTTCAATGAAACATTTTCAACCACAACGCCCACTTCGCGCAAAGCATGAAAATTCCGTTGCAGACTCAAACGTTCTTCTTCATCAAATGCGACCTCGAATGTTCCTGA
>JBOGOW010000629.1:0-2093 GCA_050748285.1 Pyrinomonadaceae bacterium | reverse complement strand
GCATAACCATGTCGAAGGTACAAAAAGACGCCTTCAAAAGTGCTGAAGAAAAGGCCAAGGCAGATCGATTAGGATTATGGGTATCTGGGGATCCGATCGCTCCGTGGATCTTTAGAGGGGAAAAAGGGGACGAACCCGAGGTCGTGAAGAATACTCCCGTTAATTCAACTGCAAATACACACACTCCGAATCCAGATGCTCCACCGGTTTCTGTTTTGCCCGCCGTCGTCAAGCCGCCGACAACTGAACAGACAAGGAAATATATCCTCGGTCCACGCGGTGGATGTTACTATCTGAACGAACAAGGAGCAAAGACATACGTCCGAAACAAGGAACTTTGCAACAAGCCTTAGCATGGCCGGTATGAAACTTAGTCAACAGGACACTCACCAATAGAGACGCTTTCTTGGGTTAAGCAAACTCTTCCGAAAGTAATTACTGTGAAAGTTCGAAGATGATCCCAAATTATGCAATAGAACAAGCGGATTCGGGTTTACCGAATCAAAACCTGTTCCGGTGTTTTTTTTAGTGTCTTTTGGTGTTTTTTTTGTGGATCAGTTCTTTTTCTGAAAACTGGATCCACAAAACGACACGAATAAACACGCAAAGTTCATCAGACTTTTTCTAATGCGTAATTTGGGATGATCGAACTTCCGGACGCTCAATATGAATTCCGCTTAATCATCGACAGAATCGTTACCTAATTTGATCAACCCTTTCTCGAATGCAAAGATGACCAAATTCAAACGGTCCTCGACGCCGAGCTTTCCGTAAATCGAGCTCAAATGATGTCGAACCGTAGCTGCGCTTATCGACATTCGTTCGGCAATGACCTTGCTTTTCAGGCCCTTTCCGAGCATCGAGATAACCTCGATCTCGCGTGGCGTAAGCCAATCATTGTCGTAGCCGATCTTGCCGTTGGTTTTCGCCGGTATGTCTGCGTTGCCATTTTCCAATAAAATGGTGAGAAGTTCCTGATCCAGCCATGTTTCGCCTTCGTATGCTTTTTTTATTGCCTCGAAAAGCAAATTGGATCCCTGAACAGATCTAATAATTCCTACGGCTCCAAATTTGAGGGCTTTCATTGAACACTCGAGATCTTCGCCGTCGGTTATAGCAATAATTTTCACATTTGGAAAATTGGCATGGAGTTCCTTAACTACATCCGCCGGGTCACCCGGTTCCAGGTAAACGACAACGATGTCAGATTCTTTAATTTTGGCCGACCCTGATCGCTCCAAATTTAAACCGGTAGTGCCAACCAGCGTAAAACGCCTATTCTTTTCAAGAAGAAAGCCTAAAGACTCCCGGACGAGTTGCGGGGTCGCAACAACCGAGATTCGAATATGCCCGCGTGGGCTTTTTGTGTGGGTCTTGCTCATACCGGTACCAATTATTCCTATTCGCCATAAAGAGGACGTTAAATGACGATAAATTTGCGAAATTTTGTCAATGTCGCAATTAGATTATTTACGAACTTCGAATTGTATAACACAATCGACTATTCATACAATAAATTTTCGTTACATTTGGTATAGGTCATTTGTGTTGGTAGTGCACGAAACGCCCAGCTGGTAAAGGATTGATGAGATATTGATCTCAAAACTTTACGACAGTCAGGATCACAGGCGTCAGGCGTATCGCAAATATCGTCTTTTTCAACGAACATCAATAACTTCAATCCGAAATCGGACAGTTTATCTGAATTGAAGCAACATTAGGCAATTAATCAATCTCCAAATTCGAGGCTCCAAAATACAGGCTTAATGCAAATATGTGCCTTAATTTGTGATTTTGCTTGACTGTTCTAACCACATCGAGGGTTGCTTTCAGATCTTCGGATTCGGTTTGCATAACAAATATCTAGTTAATAACGATTTCCTGTATAGAACAAATGTCTAGTTAAAAAATATCGTTTCTTCCGATGTATTAGGACTCTAAAGTGCTGTATCTTCATAGGCATTCACTCAGTCCGATTGTGTATTTTAAAAAGATCGAGCCGGTAGATTCGATTTAAGCAGTATTCGTTATTCGAATCTAAAGAGTTTCGCGTAATTGAACGTCAACCAAGACATTTTGACGTTGCAAATTAC
>JBOGOW010000628.1:0-2113 GCA_050748285.1 Pyrinomonadaceae bacterium | reverse complement strand
AATGATCATTCTCGACACTGACTGCCTGAGTATCTTTGAGAGAGAAAAATATCGGGAATCGCTGCTCAGGTCAAATCTCGCACATTTTGATTCTGAGGATATCTCGACGACCATCATCACCTACGAGGAGCAAATGCGGGGATGGATGTCCTATCTGTCGAAATCCAGGACTATCGATCAACAACTTGTCGCATATCGGCGGCTCAACCAGTTCCTCGAAAATTTTCTTAAAATCAATTTTCTTCCATTCGATGAAAAAGCTATGGAAATCTTCAAGGATTTGAAATCGAAAAAGATCAGTGTCGGAACAATGGACTTAAAATAGCCGCAGTTGCAATTGCAAACGATGCAATTCTCATTACGCGAAATCTTGTTGATTTTGAGAAAGTACCGGGGCTGAATGCTCAGGATTGGACGGTTTGATTTTTGGGTTGTAAAATATGTTCAAAGCAGGCGACACAATCGGGCCTTACACGCCTATCAATAAGCTCGGACGCGGCGCGTTTGGTGTAGTTTGGCTGGCGGAGCGGAGGACACAGATAACGACGACAAGGACGGCTATCAAGATTCCGCTCGACGAAGAGATCAGTATTGAGACGATTAAGAATGAAGCCGATGTTTGGGTTCGTGCAAGCGGGCATCCGAATGTTCTGCCGATCATCGAAGCCGATATTTACGGCGATCACATTGTCATTGCCAGCGAATATGCGCCGGACGGTTCGTTGGAATCGTATCTAAAAAATGGCGGAAAGCGCCTTCGGTCGAAGCGGCGGTCGAAATCGTTTCGGGTATTCTTTCGGGCCTCGAACATCTGCACTCGCGCAGCATCATTCATCGCGATCTGAAGCTGGCGAATATTCTGTTTCAGGGCAACACGCCGCGACTTGCTGATTTCGGCATCTCGCGTGTTCTCAAGTCAACGAGCCAAAGCGCGAACATCATGGGAACTCCATCTTATATGGCACCCGAAGCGTTTGACGGAAAACGAAACGAGCGAACGAATATATGGTCAGTCGGCGTGATCTTTTATCAACTTCTCGCCGGACGCTTTTGTTATCTGGCGATGTTTCAGGACAAAGTGACAAAGCGGATCGTCGGCTGGAGCGTGTCTCAGAGGATGACGGCGGAGCTGGTGATCGATGCATTGAGAATGGCCCTCAGACGCGGCTGGCACAAGCGAAACGCGATCATCCACACCGACCGGGGAAGCCAATATGCCTCGAACGAATACCGGGCTTTGATCCGGCGATGCAGCCTGCGGCAGTCGATGTCCGCCAAGGGCAATTGCTACGACAATGCCCAGGCTGAGAGCTTTTTCTCAAGATTCAAGACCGAGATTGATGTACCGGTCTTCAATTCTGTCGATGAAGCACGACGCGAAGCCTTCGATTACATCGATTGCTACTACAACCGCATCCGACGGCACTCGGCCATCGGCGGCAAAATACCGGAGTTCGAAAATCGACTCCGAAACCTGGCAGCCCAAGCCTGTGGAAATGTTGAAAAGCCCCAAAGCGGCCTTTCCCACATTCCCACAGCCACGGCTACTGGTTTCTAACTAAAAACTAAAAAAGGAGAAAAAGAGAGAGTTTTCTGTCCAGCTTTACTTGACCACCTCAGGTCACTTGCTATTTGGAAAAAAACACTCATAAACTTTTACGGCTCATCTGGCGGACGGAATATCACATGTAATGAATTTGTACTTGTTGCGGTTCCGAAAAGCGTAACAACGGTTATAAAACCGCTAAGCGCGTCTGCTTCTATCTCAAGTTCGGTATCGCTTACAACAACATATTGACATCCGTATTACCGATTTTTACGGACAATTCGCCTGATGCTTAAGTTTGTTGGCAGTTTTTGTGTCGGCCGCTGCTAAGTCAGATTTGCCGAGTTTGCGATAAACTTCGGCCCTAACTCGATAAACTTGCTGACAATCGGCAATATATTTCTTCTCTAAGGCGTAGTTTAAATCAGCCAGTGCTTTTTCAAACTTTTCCATTTTTAAAGAGATAGTATCGAAAGTTGTGGAAGAGGGTAAATAGAAAAAGTAGCGTATCCTTGTTTTTGATCAAAAAAAACAAACAGGCACGAAGCCTGAAGGAGGATACGCTAC
>JBOGOW010000627.1:0-2115 GCA_050748285.1 Pyrinomonadaceae bacterium | reverse complement strand
TCCATCGACAGTACACCGCAGTCCTAAGTGTCTAAACAATGTAATTACGCAACGTAATATTTAGACAGCTTTTTATCAGCATCTTTTTTTGTGAATGACCAAAAGATTTTTTTCTTTTGTTTATTTCTTTGCTTTGACCAAAGGCGAATCTCGGTTTTCAGCATATCATCCTGACCGATTTTTCTATCCAAACATTCTCTTTGCATGATGTTAATTTCTATTTCAGCCATATTGAGCCAGCTGGCGTGTTTTGGTGTGTAGTAAAAATCGATTTTGTCCATCATCATTTTGGCCTCTGCTGGTGGGAATGTTTCGTAAAACGATTTTTCAAAATGTGTGTTTAAGTTGTCCAGGACGATGCGGATTTTTGTCGCCGTCCGGTATTTATTTTTCATCAAGCCCCTGACAAAAACGGCAAAATCCTTTTTTGTTCTTGTGCCGGTAACCGCAACCGTTCGCCTCCCCGCTTTTGGTTCTACCGCTACAAAAATATTTCTGGTTCCGTTTCTTTTGTACTCATAATCATGTCTGGCCGCCCTTCCCGGCCTCAACGGCATGGGGTCCCGGATTTCTTCGATCAATTGCTTGCTCTTTTCATCCACGCAAACCACCGGACAGTTCTTGTCATATTCCTCTTCATACAAATCCAGTATCCGATACATCCGCTCCCTGTATTCCGGTGTGATTGCCACTATGCACCACATTTTTTTCAGCCACGGCTTACATTCGTTTTTTTTAACACCAAGCGGATGCTTTCTTTGTTTATTGTCTCAAATCCTTCCCGTCGGCTTAACTCATCTTTCAATAAGGCAAGCGTCCATCTCGATCTTCCGTCGGGAGCCGACGAGCACGCCGTGGCGATGATCTCCGCCTTTTCTCTCGCCCCATATTTCACCGGCTGTCCACTCCGCGTCTTTTCTTCCAGTGCTCTCGCCAGCCCTTCCTTCAAATATTTCTGCCTGATCCGCCATATCGTCGTTCTTTCTATATCTAAAAAATCCGCTATCTCCGCGTCTTTTTTTCCCTTGTCAAGCAACAGCAAAACATTCGCCCTATTATATTCCCGTTCACTCCTTCCCTGCGTTTTCTTGTATTCTCGTAAAAAACTAACCTCTTTCGCCTTTAATTTTATCTCCGTTCTTTTCATGTTATAGTTTTTTCTTGCCAAACATCTAAAAACTATAACATAATGTTGCTAAATTAAAGTGTCATAATACTAGGTAATGCAGATATTGTTTGATGGTCGCGTCGTGGCCGAAGATGAATTTTGACATGACGCGAAACAGGGCGTTGTAAACCTCGCCATTTTCGGTGATCGTTACTTCGGTTGCGTCGCCCTTGCCGTTTAGCTCGATGATCCAATGACCGCCGAATTGGAGGTCCTGTCCCGTAATCTCGACTTTGGCCTTTTTCTTGTCTTCTAAAACCGTAATTCGGTATGGTATTTTGTCGCCGCTGTCATCGGTTTCCACCCACTCGTTCGGCGAGACGGTTTCGACCGACCGAACGTTCTTTCGCCAGCTCGGGTATTCGGCAAATGTCGTAACCCTTCGCCAAACGGCGTCCGGCGGCGATTTAATTGTTGCGGTTACTGTAGCCGTATGTTTGACCGGCAGCGACAGGCCGATCAAATAAACCGCCAAAGCAAACAGGATGACCACGCCTAAAAAGATCAGAATTATTTTTTTTATATCAGCCTCTCGGCGGCATCTGAAGGTTCAACGCCGGTTTCACCTAGCCGCGATGACAGGTCGTGCGGTTCAATGCCGACAGTGGTCAAACAAAGGCCAAAACAAGCGTTTAATATGCTATTCACAATGACCACGAAATCCCATTTACCGAGCTATCGATGCGAACCTTTTGGTTGTCTGCAATTCTCATTTGAGTCTATTGTTCCTTTCTACCTGGAGACTTTTTGATCAAATCTCTGGCAAATTTAAGCTCCACATCATTGCCTGCCAACTTGTCCTTAATTGAGGGAACAATAATAGAGAGCTTTGAAAAACCCATGGTAAAAGTAGCATATAAGTGTGTGAAAGTTTAAAATTAGGGAATGGAAAACAGACAGATGAATTTAATGGATTCGGTAATGGGATTTAGCCGTCGGCGGAAGGA
>JBOGOW010000626.1:0-2125 GCA_050748285.1 Pyrinomonadaceae bacterium | reverse complement strand
AAATGCAAGAAAGGGTCGCGTAATTGCCGCGAGTGAATATCCGAGAAAAACCGGCAGTTTGCGGTTGCCGAATTTATCGCTTAGATAGCCCGAAAAAAGTTTAAGAATGCTCGCAACCGATTCGGCAAAGCCTTCGATCAAACCGATTGCAAAAGGCGTTGCACCGAGTGAAAGAAAAAGAAAGGCGGGAAGCAGCGGATAGATAATGTCGCTCGAAGTGTCGTTAAGAAAACTGACAACGCTGAGCGCAAGCACAGTCGGCGGCGGCTTGGTAAACCGCCGCCAAAACCGTTTCGGTTTTTCATCGTTGTCTTGGGACATCTAAAAATTGAGGCTGTCGGAAAATTCCGATTTGTGCTGAAAGCACATGAAGAAAGTAGCCAGAGGTGAAACCTCTGGAAATCAGGACGCTTGATTCGTGCATTGAAGATGCACAAAGAGCCTATCTTTTCGCACCTTCAGTGCGAAGACCATATTTCCCGTCCAACCAAACGTTTCACGTCTGGCTACTTTCTGTTTGCCGCTTCGCGGCACAAGACTCTTCAGACAATTAACGTTGTTTTGTCGGTCCGGGTCTTGGCGGCTGCCTTGGTTTACTCCCTGCAACCCCTATTCCAAGATAGATCAAAAGTCCTCCGCCAAAAAAACCGACAACGAGAATGAGGCCGACGATCCCGAGTCGAATCGCCATTCTGAAAGTCTTGCGCAGCAGCCGAAACGCGAGAAACGTGACCGCCGCGAGCACCAAAAAGAAACCAACTCCAACCGCCGCAAAAACGATTCCGCCGCCGGGAACCGCAATGTCGAATAACAAAATACTCACGATGCCTCCTTGAGTGCTTTTTCTATCGCTTCTACGTCTTCCTCATCGATCTCCGAATGTTCCGCTGGAAGCGCGTATTTCTCATCCGCCCAGGCGCCAAAATCCAAAAGCTGACACCGCTGCGAGCAAAAAGGCCGAAATTCATTACCGTTATACTCGGTCTCTTTACCGCACTGGGGACATTTTACTACTGGCATAACAAATCTTTATCAGAGTCAGATTAACACAAGCGAGATGCTGGCGAAACTACTAGCTATTACAAAACTTGTTGAATATTTTAAGCTTTGGTGTAATGATACAAAGGGAATATTGAAATAGTTGATGCTGAAAAAATACTTTTCATTTCAAGAAACGCTTGACTTTACCAAGCGGCTTTTGAAACTGATGAATGATGAGAACTATGCGGAATTCCAAATATCTCTCGCGGCAAATCCTTTAAAAGGAGATTTGATTCCCGGAGGCGACGGACTCCGAAAAGTGCGTTGGCGAGGTAAAGGACATGGCAACGCGGCGGAGTAAGAATCATCTATTATTATCCACAGGGGTGTTAATATTGCATTAAATCAAGTAAATGCCTACTATCGCCATACCAAAATTTGATTTTTACACAACATGGCATTTGCCCTTAATCTGAAGCCTGTATTTTCTATGCTTTGTATCGATTGAAGCGTATTGAGAAATGATTTAGCGGACATCTTTGGCATGAGGGATTTGAAATTCATCTTGGAGTCCAGAAGCTCATAAAAGATATAAAACCCGTTTCCCTCATCAAAACTTCTCTGCAGTTTTTCCTTTCCGTTAAACCCTTTCTGGGAATTGGTCGCTTTAATTGCTTCCCCCAAGGTTTCCAACGCACTCGACATATCAAATTCCGAATACACGGTTGAAATTGCAATTAACATAAGAGCTTTGCCACCGGACATTTTTTCAGCCAGTTTTTGGGCTTCTGCAAGAAACAGAGAGACTTGATAAATATTTGTTTTGTCCTGAAGTAATTTTCTAGCTCCAAATACAAAAATGGAAGCCTTTCTACTGGCATCTTTGTCTTTTTGCGAAATAACCAACGCTCTATCTACTTCATTGATTCCAATCAGTTTTCTGCAAACATTATACTTAATGTATGGTTTGGTAGTTTCATCGGCGTATTCAGACATCTCGTCAGCTATCTTTAAAGCTTCCTCATAATTTTCTTCTTGTGTAGCAATAATCGCAGCTTTGTAAAGAAAACCATCTCTTTTTTTGGGGTCGCGTTCAGACTCAGCTTTTTTAAGTAATTCTTCTTTCGTAAGACCTTTTTTATAC
>JBOGOW010000625.1:0-2128 GCA_050748285.1 Pyrinomonadaceae bacterium | reverse complement strand
CCAAACAAAACGATACCTCCACAATGAGACCTTAAAATCGATTTTAGAAACGCTGGACAACGAGACATTCGTTCGAATACATAAGTCGTTAATTGTGAACATCTCAAATGTCAGATCATACAAGTCGAGGTTGAACGGAGACTATGATTTGACTGTCGCAGACGGAACCAGTTTAAGGCTCAGCAGAACCTATGCCGCCACTTTCAAAGAGAAATTCCGGAGAGGTCATCAGGATACAACAGACTAAACTCGTGTCACCGCATTTCATAGATCGGTCGGTTATTTTTTGTGCAATCATCAAACAATGAACGCACAAAAATCAATACAGCTAATCGCAATTTTGTTACTTCAGCTTTTTGTTTGCTGCAGCAGCCACGGCCAAACTACACCGGCCAACACTAAAACCCAAACAGAAAGAGTCGGTGGTGAATGTGAAGCGGGCTATTGCGAATTGATCTATTTCGGGATGCCCAAAGATATTAAATCAGTTGACACAAGTCCGGGGTGGAACGAAAAAGGACAAAAATTGATAGTGACCGGAACTGTTTTTCAGGTTGACGGAAAAACGCCCGCTCCTAATGTTATTATCTATTATCATCAAACCGATAGCGATGGGTATTATTCGCCCAGAAACGACAAACCGGAAAATCAAACACGTCACGGTCATGTAAGAGGCTGGGTCAAAACCGACAAAAATGGCAAATATACTATTAACACCATTCGCCCGGCTCCGTACCCAAACGATGTTATTCCTGCTCATATTCACCTGATGGTCAAAGAACCGGATATCGCAAACGAATATTGGCTGGATGACCTTGTTTTTGATGATGATAAGCTCCTGATTCCCTACCGGAAGAAATATCCTGCTTTAGCTCCGCGTGGCGGCAGCGGAACCTTGTTTCCATTGCTAAAAGGTGACCTGCAAATTGCCGAACACGACATTATCCTGGGCTTGAATATTCCGAATTATCCAGGAAAGCAAGGTTTCGGCGATCAGTCGGGACGAAATATTGGCGAAAATCAACCATCATTTTCTCCATTTCATGCCTTTGGCTCTGACAAAGGAACCCAGGCATGTCCGGTATGCAAATATGGACGATTTCACGGCATTCTTTATTTTGTCGGCAATAATCCAAACTGGGGCGAAATCAAAAAATGGCTCGCTTTTCTTGATAAAGAAAGCTTAAATCGACGACAACACTTAAAAGTATATTTTGTGTACGGCGACGAGAAAGATTACAGCAGCCAAAATCGCCAGAAAGAGTTAGAAAAACTTGGCCAAGAACTCAACATAAAGAATGTTGCGTTAACATTTGTGCCGTCATTTTCTGATACTGAGACTAACGTTTATCTAAATAAGATCAATCCTCTTGTTGAAAATACGTTTATTATTTTCAGACAGAGGACCATCGTAGATAAATACATCGGCTTGAAACCAACCGAACAAAACTTTCGTCGTATGTCAGAAACTCTTGACAAAACAAAGGGCGATTACTTTGACCTGTCAGAGCCTGCTCACCGGTAGAGCAAAACAAACATTTATGTTTTATAAGGCAAAGGAATTTTTATCTTAGTGGCTACCACAAAGGGTGAAATGTAGTTTTCATATTTTTCCGGTCGGCGAGAGCGGGAACTCAAGCCTCGTCAGACCGAGGAGGGCAAATGAACGAAAAGATCACACAAGGCGCAGTCATTGAAATAGCGACATTCAAGCTCAAGCCCGGCGTTACAGCGGATGAGTTTCGCCCATTGGATAATGCGGTTGAGGTGCAATACGTCGTAAAGCAACCAGGCTTTATTTCGCGAGAATCGGCAGCAGGAGATAACGGCGAATGGCTTGTGGTCGTGCATTGGCGTTCGGTCGAGGATGCAGAGGCTTCCATGGCGAGTTTCTCAAGCGCGGCTGCGGCAGAGCAGTTTATGTCTAAGATCGATGCGAGCACCATGAGCATGAAGCGCTACGTAGGCAATTAACTTGGCCGCCCAACTATAGGAGATTTAGGCATAATGGACATTTTTGATGCTGAAAAGGCTGTAAGTAATTGGTAGCATTAACTTTGAGGTAGGTCAAAGGTAATGAACAAAAAAAGTGCTTTTATTGCGGGTCGAAAATCGTCAAGAAAAATGG
>JBOGOW010000624.1:0-2128 GCA_050748285.1 Pyrinomonadaceae bacterium | reverse complement strand
CATCAGAGTATAATCCGCCACCGTCTCAATTCATCATGCCATCTCCTTTCGAAAGTTTTGGTTGTCTTGTCTCTTAAGCTACAAGTATTACTACAAGACAGCTCAAACTACAAGCCAAATCGAAAATCCGGTTGAGGACTAAAGTAGCGGTGTCGGCGTTCTTCTTGGTGTCCTCTGTGAAGTTTCCTCGGTGTTCTCTGTGTTTAATGACTTTTTAACACAGAAACCACAAAGCAAGGCTCACAAAGTTCACAAAAAAATCTAATAACTGACACCACAATAATTGTGCCCTAACGAAACCCTGCTACCCCTCAACCTTGTCGATCTTATGCCGTTTCAGTATTCCGTAAAGCCGAGGCCGATAAATTCCGAGCAGATTTGCAGCCGATTGTTTATTGCCCGATGTGCGACGCAGCGCAGCGACAGTAATACTTTTTTCCACAAGCTCGAATACGTCTTGTTCAGCCCGTTCATCGCCAACATCCGGAAGTTCTTCTATTATCATGCGCCCTGTCAGATCGAATACAGACGATTCATTCGAACGCATTGCATTTTCATCAGCGTCAAAAGTGTACGAGGCTGGAGTTTTCGATTCGGGCAGCGAGCTATCGGCATCGAGCGTCAAATGAAGCGATTCTATCTTTCCATCTTTCGACAGAAGCAAAGCACGCTCGATAGTATTTTGAAGTTCGCGAACGTTTCCGCGCCAGTGATACCGCATCATTTGATCGTAAATATTTTTAGATATTCCGGCGTCGGGGCGATCATATTTCTCTGCGAATATGCGCAAAAAATGTTCCGCCAAAATGGGAACGTCCTCCATTCGCTCACGAAGCGGCGGCAAACGTATCTCGATCGTATTGATACGATAAAAAAGATCCTCACGCAGCGAGCCGGCGCTGATAGCTTCGAACGGGTCGAGATTTGTCGAGCAGATCAAACGGAAATCGGCTTCGCTCGTTTTCTCGCTTCCGACCGGCTGATACGATTTTTCCTGCAATACGCGAAGAAGTTTTGGCTGCAAATCGATAGGCATTTCCGCGATCTCGTCAAGCAGCAAGCTGCCGCCATTCGCCTGACCTATGAAACCTGTCTTGTCCGTATTTGCTCCCGTAAACGCACCCTTTACATGACCGAACAACTGCGATTCGATAAGCTCTTTGGGCAGCGCCGAGCAATTCACTTTTACATAAGGTTTTTTCGAACGCGAGCTTCGCTGATGTATCGCGTTCGCAATTACTTCTTTGCCGGTCCCCGATTCGCCAAGTATAAGAATATTGGCTTCTGAATCTGCAACGTTTTCTATGAGTTCAAAGATCGACTTCATTTGTCGGCTTCTACCGACGATCCCTTCAAATGAATCTGCTCCCGACAATCGCCCCCTGAGGGTTTCGATCTCGACCGCCTGGCGACGGTTCTCTTCAGATTGCCGCTTTCGCTCGACCGCGTTGCGAATATCGACCATCAGTTCGTCGAAATCAACCGGCTTCACGATATACCCAAATGCCCCGACGCGCGTCGCCTCGATCGCGCGTTCGGCCGAATCGTCACCGGTTACTACAATTATCTCGGTGTGCGGAGCGATCTCACGAGCCATCCGAACCAATTCGATCCCGTTGATGTCCGGTAAATTCAGATCGGTAAGAACTACGTCAAAGTCGTTATTTCCGATCAGCTCCAACCCATCCTTTGAACTGGTCGCCGACGAAACATCGAACCCTTCGCTTGAAAGCTGAAATGAGAACAGTTCGAGCGCGGTCTTATCATCTTCGATTATCAGCGCTTTGCGATGCGATTTTTCCATAAAGCATGTATTAATTGTGGTTAGTCGATTGTATCAAATAAGTACAGAATAATGCCTAATCGAAAGAATGAAATGAGCCGTGCATCATTGAATCGACTATATTTTACAAAGGTTTTGATAAACTATTTTGTAAATGACCATTTTTCAGGAATTATGTTTGGAATGTGATGGAATTCAGGCTGGATAAATCTCAGATAGAGGCGATCTTTGGATCGACTTTCGACCTGTATGGAACGTTGGACGCCGACGGAGTTGTTGTCGATGTCGGCGGTTCGGTCTTCGATGTTGCTTCAATTGAACCCGATCGTCTGATCGGACAGGTAT
>JBOGOW010000623.1:0-2131 GCA_050748285.1 Pyrinomonadaceae bacterium | reverse complement strand
GTTATATACAGGGTGTTGTCGAACGCAAAAGCACAATACCGGTGCTTTCGAATATTTTGATCGAAAGTTTGGGCGAAAACTCGATCCGCATCGTCGGAACCGACCTTGATGTAACGATCCGCTGCGACGCTGAAGCCGAGATAAAAACCACCGGTGCGATGTGCATACAAGCCCGCAAACTTTTCGATATCGTCCGCACGCTGGATGACGGCGACGTGCATTTCAAGAAAGAGGATAACGAATGGGTGCAGCTAAAGGCGGGCCGTGCGAAGTTTCGCCTAGCGGGTGTAAACCGTGAGCAGTATCCCGAGATACCGATCTTCAAATCCGCACCGATGAAACTTGCCGCGAGCGTGTTCAATTATTTTATCCAGAACACCGCGTTTGCCATCACGAACGAAACGAGCCGTTTTACGCTCTCAGGTGCGAAGTTCATCATCGAGGACGACAAAGCTCGAATGGTTACCACCGACGGCCACCGGCTCGCATACATCGAAAAAACTCTGGACGAGAAAACTACCGAAAAGATCGACGTGCTGGTGCCTAAAAAAGCACTGCTCGAGCTTGTAAAAATCTCACGTGATGAGGGCGGCGATGTTGCATTCGGAGAGGACCAAAACCACATCTATTTTGAGACCGGTGGTCGTCTTCTGATCACCCGAAAGCTAACCGGCAACTTTCCGAATTACGAAATGGTGATGCCGAAGGACAACGACAAAAAGGTCGTGTTCGATCTGGTCGAAATGCGAAACGCCGTACGCCGCATCGCCCTGGTCGCCGACGACCGCAACCGCTCTATTCGCATGGCCGTCCGCGAAGGCGAGGTCGAGGTTACCGCCCAAAGCTCGGAAGAAGGCGAGGGCGTCGAGATCGTCCCCGCAGATTACAGCGGCGAAGAGGTTCTGCTCGGCTTTAATCACCAATACGTTCAGGATTTCTTAAACAACGTCGGAGCCCTAGAAAACGCCGGCACTGTGTCCGAACCGACAGGCGGAAACGCGAGTGTGAACGAGCGTGCTGAAACTGCCGAAAACGGAACAGCCGCCGCACCAGCCCGCGAATCAAAATCACCGACCCGCATCTCGTTCGAATTCAAAGATTCAAACGCCGCCACACAGATCCGCATCGACGGCGACACCGCATACGACTACAAATACATTGTAATGCCGCTGCGGATATGAACGGTTAACATATTAACCAAACGGACAATATGTTGCATTTTGACACACATTTGTAAGTAATTGAAGAAAGAACTTATACAAGCACTGCTTAGGAAGTTTGAAGCGGCAAGCCACGATTTACACGGCACCGAGTGTTGGAGCGCACGTGAACTTCGCGAAATACTCGGATATTCAACGTGGCAAAAATTTCAGAACGCAATCGAGAAAGCAAAAGAATCCTGCTCGCGTGTTGGCGAAGATGTAGTAAGCCATTTCGCCGATATTTTGACGAGAGTTGAAGTCGGCAATAGTGCCCAACGAAACATTGAAGATATTGCTCTTACGCGATATGCCTGTTACCTAATCGCCCAAAACAGTGATAGTTCGAATCCAGAAATCGCATTTGCTCAGACTTATTTTGCAGTTCAAACAAGAAAGCAGGAAATAATAGAAAAACACCTTCTCGATGTGGAACGAGTCGCCGCCCGTGAAAAACTCACAAGTTCTGAAAAGAAACTTTCTGGCGTGATTTACGAGCGAGGCATCGATAATCGTGGTTTCGGCTTCATTCGCAGCAAAGGCGACCAAGCACTTTTTGGCGGTTACTCGACCGGTGCAATGAAGCGAAAGCTAGGCGTTCCTCAAGGAAGGGCACTAGCAGATTTTCTTCCTACACTTACGATCAAAGCTAAGGATTTCGCAACCGAACTAACCAGCCACAACGTCATTGAAAAAGACCTTCGCGGCGAAGGTTCGATATCAAATGAACACGTTGACAACAACGCAGCCGTTAGAAAGATGCTTCGTGAACGAGGTGTTAGTCCCGAGAGCCTTCCTGCTGCGGAGGATGCCAGCAAAGTAAAGAGAAAGCTTGAAAGTGAAAAGAAAAAAGTTCTCAAAGATGGAAAAAAATTAAAAAGCTAGATTTGAGGGAACACGACTTTTCTAAACACTTACCCATTTCTCCACTG
>JBOGOW010000622.1:0-2135 GCA_050748285.1 Pyrinomonadaceae bacterium | reverse complement strand
TTTCTTATTCGTGCATTCGTGGCAAAAAACAGAAAAATCGGCCACGAATGCACGAATAAGAGTCAACTCGGACAAGTGTTAGGTCCAAAACGGCATGACACAAAAAACCAAGGGAAGTTTTTCAAAGAACTCTATTCGCGGCTTTTTGCAGTTCCGGCTGAGCGTTTACCGTTAATTCAGCCATGCCAACGCGGGCAGACAGTGCCGGATCATACGGTTTTGGAAATCTAATGTATCCGGTAGAAGTCAATAAAACAGTGCCGATCACAGTGGCAGCCGCGGCAATATGCAGCACTGTCGGGATGGTGTGTCCGAGACCTATCCCGACAATCCACCCGGAACCCACCACAGCTGCCATGAAAAGGTGCGGCAGAAAAGGTTTGTAGGATCGGGAGCTTCTTCGCAGTTTGTCGGTGATCGAATATTCGAAGCGTCGATTTAATATCACCAGAAACAAAGCCAAAAGCAAGTAAGGATATTTCGCTACCTGTAATACTCCGGCTCGCCAATGCAGACCCCATTCACGTTTTCTATCCAGGTAAAACCTTTGGCGGTAAAAGGTGCAGAGTAAAGAAACGGTTACCAAAAGCAGGAAATTTTTTGAAACGAAAAAATTCACAGCCTGAGACAGAATTCCGGTCGCCAGCATGAATGCAAGAAGCAACAGTAGAACAAACGTCGTTAACCCCTGAAGATAATAAAAGCCGTGCAGAACGCTGACGACGGCTTCTTTTACCCCAAGTTTCTTTACCATTTTTGGGTGAATCCAGAGCTTAATATCCAGAACCGAACGCGCCCATCTTATCTGCTGCTTCAGGTAACCGTCCCAATCGACCGGCGTCAACCCGCGAGCCAAAATCTTCGGCACATAAACGCCCTTCCAACCGGATGTGCGGTAAAAAAGCGTAATCAGCAGATCATCTGCATTGTGTGCGGCAAGACCGCCGACCTGCTCGAGAGCCTCGGCACGGTGCGTGGTATGACAGCCAGTGACTATCGGATATCCCATCGTATGGCAGAACATCTGAGTGGCGGAATAATACTCATATGTTTCTTCGGCGGCACCGCGGGCGATGAAAGACGCCGGCTGATTATAATAGACCTGTGCCGACTGTACATAACCGATCTCGGGATCGTTAAAATAACCAAGAGCCTCAGTAAGAAAATTTGGCGCCGGTATATGATCGGGATCGAATGTGGTTATGAGGTCGTATTTTTTTAAACCGACTTCGGTCAGCCAACTGTTGTAATTTCCGTGTTTGGAGCGGGCTTGAAATTTCCCGGTTTCTGTTTGGTATTCCGGGAGATTCTTTCTGCTGAAATAAAAAGCTCCGAGACTGAAGCACAGAGCCTTAACCTCCGCGTCGTCGCCCTCGTCTAAAACCCACGTGTCGTGCGGATAATCCATCGAGATAAGCGACCGCACCGTCTCTTCAAGCATTTCGATCGACTCCGCACCCGGGACGAATGTCGTTGCAACGCCGACACGCCAGCCGGATTTCGGTTCCATCGCTTCCGGTTTCGTCATAAAGGGCAGCAGTAACCATCGAAGCTGACTGACGGCTATTTTGCTCAAGAACACAAAACTCAAAAGCGTCAGCAGAATAGGATTTTTATGCCAATCACCGGAAGAAAACCAGATGGTCAGACAATAGACAAGGACTGAATAACTGAGAACGGTTAGGAGAGCGAACGTCAGATAATCAGGTAAGTTAAAGATCTTTTTATTCATGATATGCCGACAAAGTCGGAGGTCACTCTTTGGCATAAAATGTACCCCGCAAACAACCGATTTAAAAAAACCGGCAATTCACCTTGTTTAATTTGGTGGAGATGAGGGGGATCGAACCCCTGACCTCGGCATTGCGAACGCCGCGCTCTCCCAGCTGAGCTACATCCCCCAAAAGCAGTATAGAGTTGTAAGTTGAGAGTTGCGGAGGTGAAGCACATCTCTCAACTCTTCACTCTCAACTTAAGTTATTGAATGCCGGCGGGCAATAGCGAGCCTTTCGGGTCGTAGGCGAATGCGAATCCTTCTTCGATCTTGCCGATGATGCCGTGAAAAACGATGTCTTCGCCTGAAACGACGACCGTAACGTCGCCAGGGCTTACCTTTTTTTCATCGACCGCAAACT
>JBOGOW010000621.1:0-2138 GCA_050748285.1 Pyrinomonadaceae bacterium | reverse complement strand
ACCCACAGCTACTCCGTCGAGTCCGGCGGCGAAGTCAAAATGACCAAGCAAGAGATCATCGACATGATCCACCACGCCGGCTTCGACCCCGTCGAACGCGACACCGTCTACAACCGCGTGGAGAAGGTTGCGGCGTAAAATTTAATTTGGAGGTAGGTTAGCAAATATGCTAACCTACAAGTGTGTGGCGTTTGAGGTAAAATATTACAATAAACGGGTCCTGACTGAGATCGAGTCATGGCCGGTTGATATTCTGGCTGATTACACACGACTTATTGAACTGCTCTCAGAATACGGTCCGATGCTTGGTCTGCCGCATTCACGTTCGATGGGTTCGGGTCTTTTCGAACTAAGACCGCGTGGTAAAAGCGGAATCGGTAGAGCGTTTTACTGTTATGTCGCAAACAAAACGATATTCGTGGTTCACGCGTTTATCAAAAAGACGCAGCAAACGCCTGATCGCGAATTCAAGACCGCCCGAAAGCGTGTCAAGGAGATAAAAAATGGATAACGAGAAATTCAAACCCGTTCGTCACATCCACAAAGAATTTTTAAGCCGTGCCGCAAAACGCAAAGGTTTCACCGAGGCTTACAACGCTTTGGATGCAGAATACGGGCTAATCGATGAGATGTTGAAAGCACGCACTCGGGCAGGTCTGACCCAAGACGCCGTTGCCGACCGCATGGGCACGACAAAAAGCGCTGTATCGCGTCTCGAGGCAATCGGCAAACACTCGCCTTCGCTGACAACCCTCAAACGATACGCCGAGGCTGTCGGTTGCGATCTTCGTGTAAAATTAGTTCCTCAGAAATAAAATGACGGCGAAGTCAAAATGACCAAACAAGAGATCATCGAAATGATCCACCACGCCGGCTTCGACCCCGTCGAACGCGACACCGTCTACAACCGCGTCGCCGCAGTGTAAGTTTGTCGTCCAGTTTTACGTTGAGTGAAGCGCGGGTGCAGTGTTCCTTATTTTGATCGATGGAATCATAGTCTCGAAAACTTCAGTTCGACAAGGATTGGCGATCCTAAATCTTTGGACACGGGCGAAAAAACGGCGATCGCAGACGCAGATAGTCGTAAGTTTATGTCAGACAATCACGGTTCACGGTGTCTTCTATAATGACAAACAAATTATCTTTCTCTGAGGTAAATCTTACCATGAAAAAAGCCACAGTAACCAAAGTGTTCACATTATTCCTTTGTCTGCTGGGAACAGTCTTCTCTACTTCGGCCCAACATTCAATTGAGGGGCATTGGGAAGGGACGATGATTCGTGAAGGCGCACAATTGCCTGTGAGCTTTGATTTCATAAATGAAGACGCTGGACTAAAAGTAAGTTTTAATTCCCCGACTCAACGCGCGCTTGGAATACCAATCAGAAACATTAGTTTCGTCGCACCGAAGATTCACTTCGAGCTTATCGGAGATACGACGACAATTGTTTTCGACGGCGATCTAAGCGGCGGGATTATCGCCGGACAGTTCCAAGAAAACACGGCGAAAGGAACATTCTCGTTGCAACGCGTTACTGCAAAGCCGCCTGTGTTCAAACAGGAAGAAGTCAGCTTCCGAAACCGAGACGTAATACTATCCGGCACGCTTCTGATCCCTTTAACTGACGGACCACATCCCGTGGTTGTGTTTCTTCACGGATCGGGCTCCGAAGGTCGTCACGCTTCGCGGTTTCTCGCCGAATACCTGACCGGCCGCGGCATTGCCGCCCTTATCTATGACAAGCGGGGCGTAGGTAAATCAACTGGTGATTGGAAGCTATCAGACTTTAATGATCTGGCTGCGGATGCAATGGCCGGCATTGATCTTGTTAGGGGCCGCAAAGAAATAAACGCGCATAAGATCGGTCTTTACGGCCACAGCCAGGGCGGAATGCTCGCGCCCCTCGTGGCCTCACGTTCAAAAGACGTTGCCTTTGTCATCAGCGCCGCGGGTAGTGCTGTTCCTCTTTACGAAGCTGAAGTAAACAGCATCGTGAATCAAGTGCGCGACCAAGGTGTCTCCGGGTCCGACCTGGCTGACGCGACACTTTTTATCAAAATCTTCGTTGATGTTCTGCGCACTGGGAAAGGGTGGGAGCAGTTCGAAACTGCAACCGAAAAAGCACGGAACGCAAAAT
>JBOGOW010000620.1:0-2145 GCA_050748285.1 Pyrinomonadaceae bacterium | reverse complement strand
AAACGGCCGCACTGAACGCGTAAACTGGGACGATAGCTGGCTGATCGAAACCGTGAACGACGCTGAATGGGACGCATTGCGTTCAAGCGTTCGCACGGCTTATGAAAACACATTGCGTTGTGTAGCCTCGGTCGAAGATTGGACCGAAGACCGTGTCGGTATGTCGATAGGCATCGTAGCGCACACGGCTTATCATTTGGGGGCGATAAGGCAGATAGCGAAAATGATTTAAGCGACCGCGTGGTTGACTGGGTATGCGGTGATTAGAATGGCTTCTTCCCAAAGATTGTTGAGCAAAAATTGTTGCAAACCGCTACAATATACAAGCGTGTTCTTTCGGTCAATTTCGTCGTGCCAATTCATTGGGAAATCTGAATATACGATATTGACCCGATCTCCTGTTATTTGATCGGCTGTCGAAAGATAGTATCCGCCGGAATTTTCAATTACGGAACAGCCGCCTCGCAGACGGGTAAATTCTTCTGTTACCCATAATAGAGTTTCGCGGTACGCGGTTTCGTACCGTATCGGAATATACACTTCAACGCGGATTTTCGGCGCGAATTTCGGCAAGATGCTCTTTCCTCCATTTCTCTATATTCTTCAATTTCCGTCGGAAATCTTTTTCAGAAACCTTCGCCTTTTCGGGCTGTTCCGTCTTCTCCGCGGTTTTCACAACTCTCAGCTTGCTATTCATCTTGCCTCCGCCTTAGATTATCCGACAAGTTTTCAAATCAATCAATAATAAATTAAAATTAACCCGCAATGAAAAACTTATTTCACTTAGCGGTGTTGATAACAATAGGACTTGCTGCTTCCGTTGGGCCGGTAGTTTGTCAAACGGGTAACGACACTGATGTGGCGGAGTCCCGATGGTCAAAGAATGGTCTTGAACGAGACGAAAGAATTTCCTTAGCTGAACGGGAGAAATACAACATTCGATGGATTTATATTAGCGGCAATACCTATACCAGACACCGTGAATTTCGAAAAAAAATGGTACCGGAATTTAATGAGGGTTATATATTTGTTCGCAGTTCGCTCGATAAAAGCGTCCGGAAAATTGCAAAAATGAAGGTGATATATCCGATAACTTTCGACGAAGTGAAAGTTATGCTTGACGAAAAGGAGAAATTCATAGATTTCACGATCTGCGTCAAACAGAAACAGAAATAGAACAACGTATTCGTTGACAAAAATCTGTGTCCATCTGTGGACAAAATTCATATGAATAATTTATTTCACTTGGCGTTTCCGGTTCATGATCTTGATGCTGCGCGGGCGTTTTACGGCGGCGTGCTCGAGTGCGAAGAGGGTCGGAGCTCGGAGATCTGGATCGATTTTAATCTTTACGGCCATCAGATCGTAACGCATCTCGCACCGGATTTTGCGCGGCAAAACTCGACAAACCCGGTTGACGCCGATGCAGTTCCGATACCGCACTTCGGCATCGTTTTGCCGATGAGCGAATGGAAAACGCTGGCTGATAAACTCACCGCAAAGGGCGTCAAATTTATCATAGAACCGAAAATTCGCTTTGCCGGCGAGGTCGGCGAACAGGCGACAATGTTCTTTCTCGACCCAAGCGGAAATGCTCTTGAGTTTAAGGGTTTTAATGATTTTACAAATATTTTTGCTCAATAATTTTCAGTTTTTTCAGAATTGCTTCTCCGGAATAAGTGAAAACTGAAAAGTAAAAAGTGAAAACGTAATTCAATGCAAAAGGCTGATATCGTAATCATCGGCGGCGGTGTGGTTGGGGCCAGCGTTGCGTGGCATCTTACGCAACGCGGCTGCCGAGATGTGCTCATCCTCGAAAGTGAGCCGGAGCTGGGACGCGGTTCGACCGGTGCGGCGACAGGTGGGATTCGTGCGCAGTTCGAGACCGACATTAACATAAAGATGTCGATGTACTCGCTCGATTTCTTTAGGAGTTGGGACATTGATTGCGGATACGAGCCTGCCGGATATTTGTTTTTTGCGACTACGGAAGAGCAGTTTGCCTATTTGAAACAGAACGTCGAAAAGCAGAAGTCGCTTGGCGTCGCAGATGTCGAGATCGTGAACGCGTCAGAGATCAGCGAGATCGTTCCGGCGATGAACTGTGACGACGTTACCGGCGGCAGTTTTGGCAGGCGTGATGGC
>JBOGOW010000619.1:0-2150 GCA_050748285.1 Pyrinomonadaceae bacterium | reverse complement strand
CCATGGATCTGAGCGATCTTTGTCGGTGTGAACGCCGCACTCCATTCGCGGCGGATAAGCACGCCGCTGAGCCAAAGAACGTATAGCGTTTGCAGCAAAGCCGCCTCCGGCAAACTGCTCATTTCGCGAAGCTGCTCAACCGTTAGCGGGTCATCCTGAAAACGCGAGATGACGTAGGCTTCGTGCGGCTGTAAATTTTTAATCTCGGAATTATCCCGATCGACCGTAAAAGATTCTTTGACACTGCGAAAACGCTCGGCGATCGCCTCGGACGGGAGGCAGCGGGCATGATCAAGCAAAACCCGATTTGCGTTTGTCGTGTAACGGACATCCTTGCGAAGCCGCGCGAGCGGGCTAAAATGCCATTCGCCTTTCGGCCATGAGAGCGCGTCAACAACGATAGCGTCGATCTGAAGCGTGAACATCTCAGCAACTTCTTCGGTCGAAAATCCTCCGGTTCGTTCGAGCGATTGTGCGAATTCGAGGTCATTGGAGAAATTCGTATGCTTCATCAGCGCGTTTTTTTCGATCTTCTTTTGCTGAAGCATTACATTGAAAAGCCGGAGGGCCTTTGAATTTGAAACGCCGAATATCACATCGCCATTGTCGAAATAAACGACCGTCTTCTGATCATTGTTCGACAGGCGCAGGCTGCCGTTAAAACCCGCCGTGCCGATCTCGATCAAGATCTCGGCGAGCGGATTGCTTTGAAGACTGCCTGTTATATCCAGTGGATTTTGTTGGGTCATTTGAAACGGAATCGGAACGGAGCGGTGTGAGGCCAATTTGATTTTACCAAACCTGGCACACGGTTGTTAAGCAAAAATTTCACTCGGCGTATTTCATTACAAACAGCGAATTTACTATCATTTGATTTTCAAAGCGTGAACAAAGAAATTTACATAAGGGAATGCGGCACCTTCGACGAGCTTTCGGCTTGCGTCGATCTGCAGCGCGAGGTTTTCGCATTGCCCGAGATCGAAATTTCGCCGGTGCGGCATCTGATAGTTACAAAGAACGCCGGCGGCTTTGTCCTTGGCGCGTTCAGCGGCGACGATCTGGTCGGTTTTGTGCTCAGCGTGCCCGCGTTTTTGCGCGGAATGCCGGCGTTTTATTCGCACATGACAGCGGTAAAAGCTGCGTTTCAAAGTTTTGGGATCGGCAGTCGTTTGAAATGGGCGCAGCGTGATAAGGCTTTAGAGCTTGGCGTGAAGTTTATAAAATGGACCTTTGAGCCGTGGAAAGCGCGGAACGCGTATTTCAATCTCGAAAAGCTCGGCGCGGTAATCACCGAATACCAGCCGAATTTTTACGGCATCGATTACTCGACCGCATCGACCGGTGGCGTGCCAATCGGTTTGGCTAGCGACCGCCTATTTGCCGAATGGCACTTGGAAAGCGAAAAAGTCGTCGTTTTTTCAAAGGGTGAAAAGTTTAATGAGCCCGAGCGGCCGGTCGCCGACATTTCGGTTACGCCGGATTGGGCTACATTGGTCGCAGCCGACGCGAACGCCGCCATCGAAGAGCAGCAGCGGCTGAAACGCGAATTCGAACAGGCGTTTGAATCGGGGTTAGTAGGACGTGCTTTTCGACGTGATGACTCAGAACCCAAATATTTGCTCTATTCGAAATAACATGTCTTTGTTCGATATTGATTCTGACATTAGAAAGGCGAAAACGCTGCCGTCTGAGTTTTACACGGATGAGCGGTTTTTTGATTTATCAAAGGAGAAGATCTTCGCGCGGACTTGGCAATTTGCAGGGCATTCGGACGAAATATCAACTTTGAAGCCTTTCAGTTTACTGCCGGATTTTCTCGATGAGCCGCTGCTATTGGCAAGGACGAATGAAGGTGTTCGATGCCTTTCGAACGTCTGCACGCATCGCGGGAAAATATTGGTCGAAGAACCTTGCAAGGCGAATCTTATCCGTTGCGGTTATCACGGACGGCGATTTTCGCTGGATGGGAAATTCTTGTCGATGCCGGAATTTGAAGATGTCGAAAATTTTCCGACCGACGCCGCCAATTTGCAGCAAATCCCACTTGCGCAACGCGGCGAATTTCTTTTCACGGCGTTGAAACCTATAGTTCCGTTTGATGAATTTGTAAATGACGCGGCCGTGGTGCTTTGCGACGTTGAGCCTGCTGG
>JBOGOW010000618.1:0-2151 GCA_050748285.1 Pyrinomonadaceae bacterium | reverse complement strand
TTTAACCATAATACAAATCCTCCTTGCTAATAAAATTTCCTTAGACTATCAGCCTAATACTTTGAAAGCGTGTTGGCAATCGTACTTTCGGAAATATGTAAGCAAATATATGTAACCTGATTAGAGGAATTCTGTCAGATTCGTCGTTTCCGATGGTCATTGTGACGGGTTCAGTCGCTGTGAGCGATAATGTTTTTGACCAGTTCGGGCGCCGCTTTGTCCAACCGGTCGTCATTTGTCCAAAACTCATCGCATCGGTGATGAAGCGCGGTCGCAAGGTGGAGTGCGTCTGGTGTTTTGAGAGATCGGTGATCGGCACGGAGATGGGCTGCGAGTTGAAATATAGCTATTGGAATCGGAAAAACGAAGACATCGTCGAACCAGTTCATAAACTTTGTCTCCAACTGCTTGTTGCCGCTTCGCAGCGGGCCTATCAGGCATTCCAAAATAGTCAGATCCGAAATTGCCAGATTCGCCTTTTGTTCAGTATCCAATAACGATTCTAACTGCGGAGCAAATGCCGGATGCTCTTCAACGAGATAAATTGCAATACAGGAATCGAGATAAATCGTCGGCGAATTTAATCCCACGAATTTCGAGCCTCCTCGATCTGAGCTTCGACTTCTTCGGCAGTGGGGCGTGATTCCTCCGGTAACCTATGTGTGCGTAAAAACCGCAGAACTTTCTGAGCATTACCTTCAGATTCTCGCTCCCTGTTTTCTTCGAGGACGGTAACAAGCGCTCTCCGTTTCGTTTTTAAACGAAGCGGCTCAAGGAGCATGACACTTCCATCGATATCTATTTCGGCTTCGACTGTTGTTAACATAACTTTGTTCCGATGAGATTATAACAAAAGGCGGCCAATTCCAGCCGCCCTTTTCGTCAAAATAAAATGATTGGCAGTTTATTCGCCCTTTGCGACGGCCATTGTTTCCTCAGGCTCCGGCCGCGGCGTGGCGAGACCGAGCTCGGGCGAACGCCATAAATTCGAAACCAGCAGCTCACGAATGAACGTCATTTCCTTTGGCAGACGTTCATAAAGCGTGAAGAAAAGGTCGTCGTGCATGGCTATCTCTTTTAGCCACATATCGCGGTCGAGGTTCATCACTTTTTCGAAATCATCTTTCGAAAAATCAAGCCCGCGCCAATCGAGATCCTCATAACGCGGCATCCAGCCAAGCGGTGTTTCGACGCCGATCGATCTGCCTCGTGCACGTTCGACGATCCATTTCAGCACACGCATGTTATCGCCGAATCCGGGCCAGAGGAATTTGCCATCCTCGCCTTTGCGGAACCAGTTGACCGAGAAAATACGGGGCGGTTCGGGAATTTGGCGGCCGAAATCAAGCCAGTGCGCGAAATAATCGCCCATGTGATAACCGGCAAACGGAAGCATAGCGAACGGATCGCGGCGAACTTCGCCGATGTTTCCGAATGCGGCGGCGGTCATTTCGGAACCCATCGTCGCTGCGGTGTAAACGCCGAACGCCCAGTTGAATGACTGCTGAATTAGCGGCACAACCGAATTACGCCGACCGCCAAAAACGAATGCCGAGATCGGAACGCCTTTCGGATTATCAAATTCAGGATCGACGACCGGACATTGCGTGATCGGCGCCGTGAAACGCGCATTTGGGTGTGCCGCGGGCTTTTCACTCGCGGGCGTCCAATTATTTCCCTGCCAGTCGATGGCGTGCTCCGGTGCGTCGCCGTCCATGCCTTCCCACCAAACGTCGCCGTCGTCGGTCAGTGCCACGTTCGTAAAGATGGTGTTTTCCTTGATCGATTCCATCGCGTTGGGATTCGATTTGTAATTCGTTCCGGGCGCGACGCCGAAGAAACCAGCTTCCGGGTTGATCGCGTGAAGTTTGCCGTGTTCGTCGGGCTTGATCCATGCGATGTCGTCGCCGACAGTCGTAACTTCCCAGCCTTCTTCCTGAAACGGCTTCGGCGGAATAAGCATCGCGAAATTCGTCTTTCCGCAAGCGGACGGGAAAGCCGCGCAAACGTAATCTTTACGGCCATCGGGCGATTTTACGCCGACGATGAGCATATGTTCGGCAAGCCAGCCTTGTTCGCGGCCAAGCGTTGATGCGATGCGAAGCGCGAGGCATTTCTTGCCCAAAAGCGCGTTGCCGCCGTAGCCTGAGC
>JBOGOW010000617.1:0-2158 GCA_050748285.1 Pyrinomonadaceae bacterium | reverse complement strand
ATGCTTATCATCCTGAATGCTTCGGTAAAGTCAGGAACTAAACCACACGCAGTTGGGAAGGCGGGCTTGCCCCCGCTTCTTCCGACAATTCAACTAAACTACATCCACATGTTTCGTTACGCCGAGCATATCGAACAGCTCGATGGTGTCGTGCTTTACATCCGAGAATATCACACGGGCACCATTTGCGGATGCGGAATCGATGATGCCGAGCAATATTGAGATGCCGATGCTGTTAACGAGTTCGGTCTGCGAAAAATTTACGACTATCTCATTACAGCCTTCCTGCAATTTCAGACGGCATTCGCGTTCGATCTGTTCGCCTGAAAGTTTGTTAAGATAGTCGCCCGCAAACACAGTTGCCTGCCTTGACGCCGACACACCGACGCTGTTCATCCCCAAATCAGATGTCATCTACTTTCTGTTTCCTTTTTAGATAGTTACTTTAGAGCGAAAAACAAAGACTCTACTTGAAGTATTGTTTAACACAATCAAAGCCGGAAAACAACATAAATTACGAAAGTGAAATAACGAACAATGCCATCCATTCGATTTCGTCTTTAATTTATATCCTCGGTTCAGGATCACAAATACTCTCGTTCTCGATTTCATGCTAAACTCGTCTCAGTATGGCGACCGTTATATCTACAATAAAGAACATCGTAAGGAAAGATGACTCCGGCATTCTTCGAGTTGGCAAAACGAGAGTTTCTTTAGACTCTGTGATCTATGCGTTTAATGAAGGTGCGACAGCCGAAGAAATCGTTTTCCGCTATCCTTCGATCAATTTGATGGAAGCATATTCTGCTATCACTTATTACTTGCAGAATAAAGCCAAACTGGATGTGTATATCGGCAAACGAGAAAAAACGCGAGAAATATCACGTAATGAAATAGAGGCTGAGTTTTCACCTGTCGGCATTCGCGGAAGGCTGCTGGCTCGAACGAAGAATGGCCGATGATACGCTTCTTGTCAGATGAAGATTTCGATGCCAGAATCGTTCGCGGACTAAAGCAGCGACTGCCGAATTTGAATGTTATTTCTGTTCATGACATAGGTCTTCGTGGGTCGTCCGACCCTGAGTTGTTGGAGTTCGCGGCAGGTGAAAATCGAATAATCTTGACACATGACGTTACGACAATGACAGCGCATGCGAAATCTCGAATATTATTAGGTTTGAAAATGCCGGGTGTATTCGAAGTCCCTCAGAAAATTCGAATCGGGATCGCGATCGAGGAACTTGTATTCATCGCAGAATGCAGTTTCGTGAATGAATGGGCAAGTCAAATTCGATTTTTGCCGTTTCGCTGATTCACTTTTTATTTCAGACACTTTCATATGCCGTTTTTCGCGTCGCGATCTAGTCGGAATGAATTGAAAAACCTAATCACTTCTGGTGAGCTAAGCTCAGCTCGTTCTTCTGCGGTAAATCCAAGAACGATCACCATATTTCCGGCGTCGATAAATAGCCCTTTCTTATTCTGATTCTTATAAACGATCTGCTGGGCAGAAAAACCATCGACTATTCGGTTTTGTTCTGTAAATTCCCAATCGTCATCTCCGCCGATCATAAAAAACAATCCACCGAATTTGTCCTCGGTACTTTTTGTCTCGTAATCCTTGAATTTCAAAATATAGACTATAAATGCGCGTTTCTGCTTTTGGACTCCGTAACTTTTTACAGCATTTGGTTGATCCACTTGACTATATCCTTCGAATTCCTTGAGCTTCTTGGGCACCTCTATCGTGAAACTATGGTCGGGCGGTGACCAGAGCTTGTAGGTTTTAGGTTTGGCTGCCTGTGCATTAGTGGCAATTGCAGTAAGACTCAACACCCCAACTACTCCGATAATCCGAATAATTGGATTCTTCGCATTCATATCAACACAGTCTCATATGCTTCCTCATGGCTTAAGGGCATTTGAATTACCTATATCTTCAAGGTGTTTGACTATTTTTTGGATGAGCCACGCGGGGGTTGAGGCACCGGCGGTTACGCCTACGCGTTCCGCACCGATGAGATCGGCGTGGTTGATTTCTTCTTCGGTTTCGATGAGGAAACTTTTCTCGCACTGCTCTTTGCAGACGGCGAGGAGCTTGACGCTGTTCGATGAATGCCTGCCGCCGATAATGTAAAACGCATCGACCATTCCGGCA
>JBOGOW010000616.1:0-2167 GCA_050748285.1 Pyrinomonadaceae bacterium | reverse complement strand
TAACCAATTTTGGTTTTGGAATTTCGACAGTTAGAGGCTTTTGAACCGAGGGTTTCGGTGCAGTCGTCGTTCGTTCGACGACGTTAAACGGGAACGACCGATTTGTCAAAACAGGTGTTCGCTGCGCAGGTGCTTTGGCAGGAGCAGCGGCGGTTCCGACGGCGGCGAATGTTTTTCGGGAACGCTCGATTCGATCCAGAGCGTTTGCGACTTTTTTGTTTTTCAGAATTGAAGAAGACGTAACGGCGACCTGCGGTTCGGGCTGCAGGGCGACCGGAACCGGTTTTGCAGCTGCCTCCATATTTGAATAGGCTCCATTCGCGTTGCGCTTTCGGATCGCGTTTTGAAGCTCGATGCGCCATTCCGGAAGCGTCGGATTCTTATGCTGAAAATCGACAAGTGTCGGGCTCGTATTTTTTTTGACGAGTTCCGACGTCAAAGATTTTTCGCGCGGTGCCATCGGCGGCGGATCGATCTTGACACTTACAGGTTCAATTTCTTCCACAATCGTAACAGCGGGAAGTTCCGAAGATGTTATTTTACCGACCTTTGTTTTTAACTCTTCGCGGACGGTATCGTGCATCATCGTTCCGCAAGTGAGACATATTGAAAGGGTCGGCGCTAGTTCGCGTTTACAGACTGGGCAATTCATAGGCTGAGCGAAACCGTCAATATCTAATTTGTGTGGAACAGTTTGAGGCAAATCGTGGAAAGAATATCAGAATTTACTTTAACTCGTCAATACTAAAGCGCACAAAAATATGCACTTCGGGCGACATCACTAGGGCGGCGCAGTAAACGCTTTTAACACAATAGTTAGAATTTCGTAACGTTTGTTCCTAAAGCGGCTGGCGTCCGGCAAATCCGGTTTCAACCTCGTGCCACCATTCGATGAATTCCGGCTCGCCAAGTTTCCAGCAAAGCAGAACGATCCGCCCATCCCGCATCGAGGGGAAATCAATCAGACCATTTGAATAATCTTTTAACTGAATGCCATCTGCGTTTAGCTCGGTGGTGATCTTGCCAATCTCGTAAAGCGACCGCACGTATTCCGAACCGCCTTCCATTCCGCCGCCAAAATTCGACGCGGCTGCCGCTTTTTGCGCAGGTTCCTTTAATACACCGACCATGGAATAAAGCCGCTGAATCTTGCGCAGTTTTACACCGACATCTGGAAGAATCGAATTGGCTTCTTCAATCGTAAACAGCTTCATTCTTTATCGATATTTTCGACGCTGCCGCCAGCCGAGGCCGTTGCGTATCGGTTTGCGGTTTGACGACGACCAGAACGCATTTCGTCCGACGAATGAATATCGTCCGGCAAAACAAAGGACGGTACGTAATCGTCGCCTGAGGAGTCTTTCCGAATAATGTCGCCGATCTCGCCGAGATCGATAAAAAAATCAGCAACGTCGATCAATCTCGGAGCAGTGTTCGAGCGAAAACCGGCAACCTCCACGCGGCAACCTTTGTATGCAACAGCATTGACGGCGTAAACGAAATCTTCGTCGCCGGAGACGAGCACGGCGGTATCATAACGGCCCGCGAGGCTGAGCATATCCACCGCGATCTCGACATCGAGATTTGCTTTGCGCGTACCGTCGTAGAAAGTTTTAAGCTCCTTCTGTACGACGCGAAATCCATTGCGGCGCATCCACAACAGAAAGCCCTGCTGCCGCTCGGCTCCGGCATCGACGCCTGTATAAAAAAAGGCGCGCAATAGACGACCGTCTCCCAAAAGCATCCGAAGGAGCTTGTTGTAATCGATGTCTATATTATGAAACCGAGCCGCGTGAAAAAGGTTGTTGCCGTCGATAAAAATGGCGACACTTCCACGATGCCCGAATTTCCACGACGCACGCGCGCTTGAATCTATCTGCATTGCCAAAAACCTCGCGGGCTAAGAATTCGGCGCATTCGAATGCAGGCCAATGTTGCGGATTTGCGTATCAGTTATCGAAAAACTCGTTGATTCTATCGTCGATAAAACGTTTTTGTAATCTGTGAAAAATCGAAAGGTTCAAATAATATTCTGATCAAATTCGTAAGCCGCAAAAAAATGTTCTGCAAATGAAATTACCTGAATACAGTTTGCATTCTTCACGTTCGCAGGTCAAGCAATTGCGTTTTTTGCAAGTGGGTCAGTTTTCTAAGACTCCGTGCGCTC
>JBOGOW010000615.1:0-2174 GCA_050748285.1 Pyrinomonadaceae bacterium | reverse complement strand
CACCGATTCGATGGCGTTGGTTCATTATGCAACACCTCGATCGACCGCTGATATCGATATTATTCTTGAGATATGGCCGAAACATGTCGATAAATTTGTTGCCATGTTCGACGCAAAATATTTGGTTGAACGTTCGCGTGTGAGCGATGCTGTTTCGAACAAACGAATGTTTAACATCCTGGAAAAGAATGTGATCATCAAAGTTGATTGTGTTGTCAGAAAGGATGACGCTTACAACAAGAACGCATTTTTGCGGCGCAAAAAAGTAAATTATACAAATGATTTCGAACTCTGGATCATCACAAAAGACGATCTTATTTTGTCGAAACTGAACTGGGCAAAGAGTTCGCATTCGGCATTTCAGCTTCGCGATGTAACGAGCCTGCTTTTGAATGGATACGACGAAGATTTCTTTAAGGACGAAGACTGATGAAAAGTAATCGGTTAATAATTTCCGCTATTTTGTTGTTTTTGTTTTGCGGCAGTGCGCTCGGTCAAAGGCCGGAGATCACCTTGACGTTGAACGAGCAGTTTATGGACGCGGCTTTGGACGCAGTTCTTCAAAAGGGCGAACCGCCATCGATCCCGTTAAAAAACGACAGCAACGCGGCGTGTCGTGAATCGCTCCGTCTAACGCGAGAGGTTGGCGGCGTGCGAACCGCGGTTCGGTTTCGCGACGGGAGAATTTTTGCGCCGATCGCATTCAACGGAAATTATTCGCTTCCGATAATCGGGTGCATCGATTTTTCCGGTTGGGCGGAAACTGAGATAACTTTAGAATTCGATCCTGCGGGCAAGCGAATCCTTGCAAGAGCCAAAACTTTGAACGTGAACTTGAACGGCGCCGGAGCGGTCGGCGGAAATCTGCTGACACGGCTGGTTCGGTCATCGGTCGAAGATCGGATAAATCCGATCGATTTGATCAGTCTCGAAAGGCTTTCGTTCGTATTTCCGATCCAGGGCGCAGGAAATGTGCAGTTGAACGCGACCGGCTTTCGACATTCCGTTCAGAATAGCAGCCTCTCGATTCACATCCCTTACGAGATCGTTCGAAACTAGCTAAAGCACGATTTCGTAAAGCTCAACACGATATAGTGTTATCGTCTGGCCGGACAACCTTCCTTTTTTCAATAACTTACGATTGACAGCGTTTTGGTATGCCGCTTGCTGTATAAGTTTTGGTGAGAGAAATCCCGATTTCCGAAAGATGTATCGGAATACGGGAAAGTGAGGGGAAAATGAGAAATAATATTTTTAGAAAAATCGGTTTGCCGTTGGTGGCATCGTTGATCTTTGGCGTTGCGATCGACGCTAACGCCCAACGCGGCCGCGACAAGCAGGAAAATAAAAAACAAGAACAGTCGAGGGTTGAGCAAAAAGAAACCAGAAGCAACCGCGGACGCGATACGCGCGTTCCTGCGCAGCGAAACGACAACCGTGTCCAACGCGAGCCGCAGCGGCAAGATTCGTCACGTGAGAAATTCCAGCGGCAACAGCAGGAACGTCAGCAGCAGCAACAGCGTCAGGCACAGCAGAATTCACGTGAGATACTTCAACGTCAGCAGCAACAGCGTCAGGCACAGCAGGATTCAGCGCGTGAAACGCTTCGACGCCAACAGCAGCAGCGTCAGACTCAGCAGGATTCGTCGCGTGAAATTCTTCGACGTCAGCAGCAGCAGCGGCAGATACAGCAGCAGAACGAAGACGCGGCCCGCCGTCGCGCACAAGCGAACGATCAGAATAGGAATCGACAGCAGCGGGTAGATCAACGGCAAGGAACGCAGGACCAGACGAACGGGCGTCGTGGCTATCAGACATATGATAGACGACAGCAGCAGCAGATATTCCAGCAGCGGCAGCAGCAATACAATTCGCGTTGGCAGAACAGGGAGAATATCCAGAATCAGCGAAATCGATATTTGCAGCAGCAGCGACGCAGCCAATATTTGCGATACCAACAACGATATTGGGATCGAATCCGACGCGATCAGCTTCGCCTGCAGCAGGCTCGATACTACGATAATCTGATCTACAATTATCGATACAATCGCGGCGGCCAATATTACTACACGAGCCAATACGGCGCGCAGTCGCTTCGCAATGCCGTGAATAACGGCTACGAGGAGGGCTTCCGTGCCGGACAGGCAGACCGATATGATAACTGGGGCTACAAC
>JBOGOW010000614.1:0-2184 GCA_050748285.1 Pyrinomonadaceae bacterium | reverse complement strand
GCTCTAAGTTTAGCGTTTCTGGTTTCTGGTTTCTAGTTTTCAGGGATATCATCTTCCTTTCGGCGCGAGACGGATTCGGGCAGTGACGCAAACAAGAAACCCGAATCTTTTTTTCAGCTCGGCGCTTGGTTGGCCGGGAATGAGAGTTCCTGTTGATCGTCTTCTGCGAGCAGTTTTTCTCGGTAATGAATTGGAATGCTTTTGATCTTGCTTTGGGCGTCAGTTACGAGATGTATGGTCTCGCCTTCCGCGATCAATACGTCGTCGGCTGGGCGATAAACTTCATAAACAAAACGGATGGAGCGGCTGCGAACTTCGGCGATCTGCGTTCGAATGACCAAAACGTCTTCGTAAAATGAAGGCGATTTATACCGCAGATAGCTCTCGGCGACGACCATTAGCGAATCGTCCGCTTCCATTTCCTTGTAGGAAAATCCGCGTGCACGGCATAGGTCGCTGCGGCCCGCCTCGAACCAAATGAGGTAGTTCGAATGATGAACGATCCCCATCTTATCGGTCTCAGCGTATCGAACGCGAATCTCAGTTTCATGCCATTCGGTCATAAGAAGTGGTCGGTGGACAGTGATCAGTAGACAGCAATAGACAATCTCAGACGACTGCCCGCCGACAACTGACCACTAATTTTTTGGCTGGGAGACAGGGATTCGAACCCCGATAGGCAGATCCAGAGACTGCAGTCCTACCATTAGACGATCTCCCAGCGTAAGTAATAATTTACGTGGCGAAAATGAGGGTTGTCAAACCTGTGTGCAGAAGCCCGCACGAAGTAAGGGCGAAATCGTAATGTCATATTTATTTAGGATGGCTGTTCCGATCCGGCCAGAACTCCACGTTATTTTCAGAGTCGAGGGGTTTTTCGCCCTTACTTCGTGCCGGCTTCTGCATTTCGGAGCCGGTGTTCGGAGTGTCCGCATCAATCTGCAACCCGGTATCGCCCTTGCTTACGCGCGGGCTTTTGCAATAGAGCGGGCTTGTGCATTAGTTTGTTAATGTGGCTGCTGATAAAGAAATACTAAATAACCGACAGGCGTATCACGAGTTTTATATACTCGATAAATACGAAGCAGGTATCGCGCTTGTTGGGACTGAGGTCAAAAGTATTATGGCCGGGCGGATACAGCTTAAGGAATCGTATGTACAAATAAATAATGGCGAGGTTTGGCTCACGGGCGCGCATATTTCGCATTATTCGCATGGGAATATAAATAATCACGATGTATTGCGACCGCGAAAGCTGCTGCTTCACCGCCGCGAGATCGAAAAACTCGAAAAAGAAACGACGCAAAAAGGGATGACGCTTGTCGTTACGGCGATATATTGGAAGAATGGCCGGATAAAATTCGAGGTCGGGGTGGCGAAGGGCAAAAAGCTCTACGACAAACGCGAGACCGAGATGCGCAAGACCATCGAAAAAGAAACGCGTCAGCAGTTGAAAGAGAGGCTGAGATAAGTTACTTTAGAACACGTATTTACAGGCATTTTCACTAAAAATAGAAGAGGTAATTAATGGAATTTCAGGGAATTTCTTCCAACTTTGTCGAAGCCGGCACCGAAGCATTGGCAATAGTAGTTTTCAAAGGCGAGAAAGGCACATCGTCCTCATTAAAGGACTTGGACAAATTGTCGAACGGGCATCTTTCGGCCGCGATCAAATCCGAAGAGTTTAAAGGCGAAGTCGGCGATACTGCGTTGATTCGCTTGTCGCCGAAAGGCAAAATGAAGTCGAGCGGTTTGCTTCTGGTCGGAGCAGGCGAGAAAAAAGAATATAAAGCCGCCGGCGTTTCGATCGCGGCGGGCACGGCTACGCGTTATCTTCGCAAATGCAACTTCAAGAGCTTTGCGTTTATGCCGCGTTTCGATGGCAGCGAGGTCGAAGCGTCTCAAAATTCGGTGCAGGGCGCAATAACGAGCCAGTTCGAATTGGATAAATACAAGACGAAGGACAAGAACACCAAAGCCGTAACTAAGCTTGTCGTCTGCGTCGATGGAGCGAAACCTGCGGGTCTTAAATCTGGCATTGCTCGCGGTGAGGCGATCGGCGAATCTATGAATTTCACGCGCGATCTTGCGAACGAACCTCCCAACATTTTAACGCCTACCGAGATGGCAAATCGCGCCGCAAAGGTCGCAAAAGAGGTCGGCTTAAAGTACGAAGTTCTTGAT
>JBOGOW010000613.1:0-2191 GCA_050748285.1 Pyrinomonadaceae bacterium | reverse complement strand
GGGCCGGGACGACGATGAGCTTTGTTTATGACGCCGTTGGAAACCGGACAAAACGCACCGATTACATGGGCCGCAAAACGCATTACGAATACGACATTTTGAATCGCCTAACCAAGATCAAATACGGCGACCCTGTTCCGACGGGCTACCCGCCGAATCTGGAATCGACCTACTCTTACGATGATATTTCGCGCCTAACATCGGCGGTGAATAATGTCGGAACGGTCGCCTTTACCTACGACAACCGCAGCCGCCTGAAATCTACCACCGATGTTTTCGGCCACAACGTCGAATACGCATACGACCCTAACTCAAACCGGACACAGTTGAAACTCGATTCCGCCGTTCAAACTACTTACAATTACGACGCGGCAAACCGTCTGACCACTCAAACCGATGACGCCAGCCAAAATTTTGTGTTTGGGTACGACATCGCGAACAAACTTATTTCAAAGGCTCTGCCAAACGGCGTGAGCACAACCTATGAATACGACGGAATGAGCCGATTGAAAAGGCTTAAAGATTTTTCAGCAACCGCAACTCTTTTCGACCGACAGTATAATTACAACAATGCCAACCAGATTGCGAGCATCTATGGGCCGGAATACATGCCTGAATTTGAATATGACAATGTGAACCGGCTGACCTCAACGGTGTATAGCGCCAATCTTTCGTCGCTTGTGTCATTTACGGGTGAAAATTATGCATACGACGCGGTTGGAAATAGAACGTCCAGCCATTTATCGAACACCTATTCCTATCAGCCGTTCAACAGACTGACAGCCACGCAGACCTCGACCCAAAGCTACGACGCAAACGGGAACATGGTCCAAAAGTCGGAAGGCTCTAATTTTTGGAGATACACTTGGGATTACGAAAACCGCCTTGTCGAAGCTTCGACGCGAAAACAGAAAGTCCGTTACAAATATGACGCCCTAGGCCGCAGGGTGCAAAGATATTTGGTTGGAAACAAAGAAAACACAAAATTCATCTACGACGGCCTCGACGTCGTGTTGGATGACGATAAAGGTGTGATTACCAAATACCAAAATGGCCCCGGCATCGACAATAAGCTCAGTATAAAACAAGGCACAGTCACGAACTATTTCCTTGCGGATCACTTGGGTTCGACGAACGGCTTGGCTGATAACACTGGAGCATTGACCGCTTCGAATTCCTACGATTCATTTGGAAATCCAACAAATTCGGCGTTTTCTTCTCGGTACCAATTTACAGGAAGAGAATTCGATTCCTTCAGTGGATTACAGTTTTCTCGTGCAAGATTCTTCGATCCGAAACTCGGCAGATTTATCTCCGAAGACCCGATCGGTTTTGAAGGCGGTGATGTGAATCTTTATGGGTATGTTCATAACAATCCGACAAACAGACGAGACCCACTGGGATTGATTGATCCAATCGTTTATCAGGATCCGAGAATGTATCAATCTAACTTTCAGATTTTTAATCCGGGAAATCCCACGATTATCGACCATGCGGTCGGGGACGGCGGTATTTTTACACAACAAACATTTTCAGAGTTCCTAAGCGCTGTCGAACGTTCGAAACGAAGATGTAAATCGACATGGACGCAACGATTTTGGAATGATTTCACAACAACCAATGCGGCGCTTCCAGGCGTTGGGGCGCCTTCAGTCATTCCCGGAGTTGGACTGGGAGTTCTAACAGCAGGAGCAACCGCCAGACAGTTTGGAACAATGACTGCGTTGCAATGGGCGATGAACGGATTTAAAGGCGCCACTTTAGGTGGGGTGGCCGGCGCCGCATCTGTAAACTTCGTAAGAGTTACAGCCGCATATGAAGTTGGCGTTGCGACCGGTTCAGCAATCAATGCGACGTTCGGATTCACTGATTATTGTCCGTGTGAGCAATAAGATTTTAAGGCCGCTTATTGCGACAAATTTCACCTTTGGTTCAACTGCGAATCATTTGAAAAGTAGCATAGTATGTTAGATAAAAATTCGTATATAAGGCGATCGGGGCAGTTGTGGAAAGTTTGGCTTTCTCTCACTCTTCTCGTTGCAGGAGGATTGTTAATCATTGCCGGTTTTGTAATGGGAGATCGTGAGTTCGTGTCAAAAGTTGTGGAAATAGATTTTCGCATCCTTGTTTGCCAAAGGTTTTAAATCCGGTTTTTTAAGGGAGATTGTCTGGTAGTTTGACCTCCTTTAGT
>JBOGOW010000612.1:0-2195 GCA_050748285.1 Pyrinomonadaceae bacterium | reverse complement strand
CGCATAACACAAAAAAATTCAAGCCTGGCTATGTGCCGTCTGCGGCGGGCTAAGCCTTCTCGGTGATCATTCTTGTCAGGTTTATCTGCGGCGGCTCGGCGGCGATTTCGCCGACGACGGCAAAGAACTCCTGAAAAAACGGCGTGGCAAAATGTTCGTCGAGGGCGGCTTTGTTGGTCCACGTTTCGTGCCATAGGAAGACCGTTTCATCCTCGATCGATTGATGGATGTCGTAATTGATGCAGCCGACTTCTTTTCGGGAAGGCTCGACGATCGCAAGGGCCGCCGATCTTGCTTCTTCGATCTTATCGGCTTTAACTTTCAAACGTGCGATCAGCACAATTTTTTCGTCACTCATTTTTGTTTTCTCCAATTTGTAAATTACGCAGCACTGAGGCCGTCATTGATCATGAATTTACTGTGCGATTGGCGTTTCCATATAAAGGGATTCGAGCCATTTTCCGTCGCGTTTGACATAAACCACTGAGGAGCGAACATTCGCCGGAATTGTTTTACCGCCGCACACGCCGTCAACTATTGCCGTATAGGTCATAAGAACCGCGCCTTTGTCGAGCATTACAAACTTGAAATTGTCGAATGCAAAACTTTTGACTTCACAAATGGTGAGATCTTTTATGAATTGTGATTTATTGGAAACGCCTTCGGAGGTGATATTCAAAAAATCTTCCGTAACATTAGTTTGATACCATGCTGCATTTTTGTTTTTCCACGCTTCCCAACCAGCTTTATCCAGCGCGACAATCTGCGTTTCAAGTGACTTGTTCGCGTCCTTCGACATTCTCGCTTGTCCTATAGCAACCGATGATGCGGCGATTGCGATCATTAAAATCATAAATATTCTCTTCATTGTTTCTTCTCCTAATTTTTTCATTATTAGATCATGCGGCGGTGAATCCGCCGTCGATCATGTGGATGCTGCCGGTGCAGAATGTTGATTCGTCGCTTGCGAGGAACAAAGCTAGATTGGCGACCTCTTCGTTTGTGCCGTAGCGTTTCATCGGCACGAACGACAAAGTGAATTCGTGAGCCGCCGCCGCGTCGTCGGGATTGAATTGCGATTCGACCGAACGCATCATGCGGTTATCGATTGGTCCCGGACCTATGGCGTTGACGCGGATATTGGATTCAGCCAATTCAAGCGCCGCCGTCTTGACTAAACCGTAAACGGCGTGTTTGCTGGCGATATATGGAGCCATCGTCGGGAAACCGATCCTTCCAGCGATTGACGATAAGCAGATCATCGAACCGCCGCCGCGCTTTTTCATCGGCTCGACAGCGTATTTCATCGAAAGCCAAACGCCGACGACATTCGTGCGGAGAATGCTTTCAAATTCAGCAAACGTCAAATTTTCAATCGGTGCAAAATTGCCTTCTGTTCCGGCGTTTGCCAGCAGAATATCGACGCCGCCAAACGCTTCGACCGTCGCTTCAACCGAAGCCTTTGTCGCCGCTTCATCCGCGGCATCAGCTACAAACGTGGCAACTTTGCCGATTCCGGCTAGCCGTTCAACGGTTGCAACCAATTTTTCCGACGAACGCCCGACGAGCATCACGCTCGCGCCTTCTTCAAGAAACCGTTTCGCCGTCGCCTCGCCAATGCCGCCGGTTGCACCGGTGATAATGGCTACTTTTCCATCTAGTCTTTTCTGACTCATCTTGTTGTCTCCATTTGGGAAAGAAGTTTACCACAGAGGGCACAGAGAATACTGAGGATGAATTTTTTTGCTGCAGATTAACGCGGATAAGAACTGATCAGAATAAATGGAGCATCGATTTTCCTATCTGCGCATATCTGCGTTAATCTGCGGCTAATTTTTACGTGTTCTCTGTGTGTCCTCTGTGGTGAAAAAATTCTATCGCTTCGGTTCCAGAATGATCTCGCGGGCAAGGCGAACCTCTCTGACCTCGCGGATATTGAGACGATCGCGATAGCCCTGCATTTGTTTTTCGTCGTTGCCGATGACGGTTTGCAGAAGGTTGTCGGCCTTTGACTCATTAGCTTCCATCGTTGCCAAATCCTTGTATTCGGTCATCAGCATTATGTTCCAGTCGCCCGAACCGTGAGCCTCGGTGGTAATAACTTTGTAAGAGAGTATCTGACCGTCCTTTTTCAAGGCTTCCTGCTCGCGTTTCCAATCGCCGGCGACATAGTTAAGATAAGCGGTGTCCATTCC
>JBOGOW010000611.1:0-2212 GCA_050748285.1 Pyrinomonadaceae bacterium | reverse complement strand
ACCGGGTATCGCCAACCGATGGATTTTGGAGATCTCGCTGAAAAGCGTCTAAGCGGCGATTTGGTCGAAATGCCGATGGCGGCAAACAGCTTTTATTTGGATGTGGGCGGATCTGCTCAGGATTCTCCGTTTATGTCGTTCGCATTTCCGAATGAACGCGTCGAGATAACGACGGGATCACCAAAATATGCGGCGCTTTCTAAACTCGCTTCCGATTTTGCCGGTCAGAAATACGATCTTAACGATGCTGGCAATCGAAAGCAGATGCGTATGCGGCTTCTGCGAATGTTTCAACCGCGGGCCAAACCGATCTTGAAAGAACTTGCCGATGCATATTTCGGAAAATTCGCTCGGCCGCTTCGGGTTACATCTCTAACACGTTCGATGGATTATCAGATCCTATTGAATTCGAGCAACGCAAATTCGTTCAAGGTTCGCGGCGAGGGCAGTTTGCCGCCGCACACTTCGGGCTGTGCATTCGACCTCGCGCGAAAGCATATGAACGCCGAGGAACAAAATTTCGTTATGGCAAAACTTGCCGATATGGAACGCCAGGGCCGTCTCGATGCCTTGATCGAATACGGCGTCAACGCTTGCTTCCACGTTTTCATCTACAACGACGGCGTCGCCCCGAAGACGTAAATCAATATCGATCTCGGCAATTTTTGACGATGATGAATCCGCCAGGTCGAGACTGCTTCCCTTACCGAACTTTCGATACCGCCAATTCTTCACGCACTTTAGCAAAGCGGTTACGCAGCGGCGGTAATGGAACTTAGTTTTGCGACTATGGCGTCGGCGAATTCGCTTGTTTTTGCGGTTCCGCCGAGGTCTTTCGTCAGGTATTTCCCGTCGGCAAAAACTGCCAGCATCGCGCTTTCGACACGGTCTGCGGCCGCCGTTTCGCCGAGATGCCGGAGCATCAAAATGCCGGACATCAGGATCGCCGTCGGGTTTGCGACGCCCTGACCGGCGATGTCGGGCGCCGAACCGTGGACAGCTTCAAAGACCGCGCCTTGTTCGCCGATATTAGCACCCGGAGCCATGCCGAGACCGCCGATCAAACCGGCGCACAAATCCGATACTATATCGCCATAAAGATTTTCGAGCACCATCACGTCGAATTGCTCGGGGCGCATAACTAGCTGCATGCAGCAGTTATCGATGATCTTGTCATCCGCTTCGATATTGGGAAATTCTTTCGCAACGTTGTAAAAACATTCCAGAAAAAGACCATCCGACAACTTCATAATGTTCGCTTTGTGAACGGCGGTTACTTTCTTGCGGCCATTCGCGACGGCGTATTCGAAACTATATCTTGCGATGCGCGTCGATGCTTTTTCAGTGATTATTTTCAAGCTTTCGACAACGCCCGGAACGACGGTGTGCTCTATACCGGAATAAAGCCCTTCAGTATTTTCGCGGACAATAACAAGGTTGAGGCCGGGATAGCGGCATTCTACATTTGGGAGCGCTCTGATCGGACGCACGTTCGCATAAAGGTCGAGCGCTTTTCGAAGGCCGACGTTCACAGATGTAAATCCTTTACCGACCGGCGTCATCTGCGGGCCTTTTAACGCCGCCTTATTTCGACGAATCGATTCTATCGTCGTTTCGGGCAGCGTCGTGCCAAATTTCTCGTGCGCCTGCGCTCCCATTATATGTGTTTCCCATTCGATTTCGACGTCGGAAGCCTCCAGAATGCAAACCGTCGCCGCAACGATCTCAGGCCCGATGCCGTCGCCCGGTATCAATGTAATAGTGTGTTTCATACGCCTTATCTTATAATAGAGTTCTTTGAAATTTCCATACCGTTGAGATAGGTAGATGTAGTCTGGGATCACAAAGTGAGAAATTCGTGCATTCGCGGCAAAAATAGCCACTAATGCACTAATAAGAAATTCTATGGACAGGCGATTTGATTTTTTGGTAATTGGCGGCGGCGTGATCGGCCTTTCGATCGCGCGTGAGCTGCATCGTTCGGGTGCGCGAAAAATTACAATTATCGAAAAAGGCGAAGTTGGCCGCGAGGCGTCGTGGGCAGCGGCGGGAATGCTCTCGCCAAATATCGAAACAAATGTAGGCACCGATCTCCATCGGCTTTGCCGCGAATCGTTAGAACTTTATCCGAGTTTTGCTGAACAGCTTTCAGACGAAACCGGCGTGGGCATCGAACTCAACACTTCAGGAACATTCGAGGTCGCATTTTATG